>NZ_JBHUWH010000015.1:0-43705 GCF_042670125.1 Kitasatospora sp. NPDC057198
GGTCAGACGGTGTCGGCCAGGCGGTTGATCGCCGCCAGCGGGATCGGCAGCCAGCTCGGCCGGTGCCGGGCCTCGTACACCACCTCGTAGACCGCCTTGTCGATCTCCAGGGCGCGCATCAGCTCCGGCGTCCCGGCCGGGTCGACGCCGCCGCCCGCGGTGTAGCCGGCGCAGTACGCGGCCCGGTTGCGGGCGGCCCAGGCGGAGGCGAGCAGGGCGAGCTCGGGGTCCTGGCCGGGGGCGCCGGCCAGCAGGTGGGCGGCCGCGTAGTCGAAGGACCGGAGCATCGCGGCGACGTCCCGCAGCGCGGGCTGCGGGAGGCGGCGCTCGGCCAGCGGCTTCGCGGGCTCGCCCTCGAAGTCCAGCAGCACCCAGCCCTGCGGGGTGCGCATCGCCTGGCCCAGGTGCAGGTCGCCGTGGATCCGCTGGACCGGCAGCCCGTCCAGGTGGGCCGCGGTGAGCTGCTGGAACGCGGCGCGCAGCGCCGGGCGGTAGCGCATCAGGCCGGGCACCGCGGTGACCGCGGAGTCCAGCCGGTCGGCCATCGCGCCCGCCAGCTCGGCGATCCGGGCCCGGTCCAGCCGGGCGGTGGGCATCGAGCGGGCCAGCACCCGGTGCACCTCGGCGGTGGCCCGGCCGAGCCGGTGCGCCTCGATCGCGAAGTTGCCGGGCGAGGGGTCGCCCTTGAGCCGGGCGACCTGGTCGAGGGCCAGCTCCCAGCCGTCCTCGGCGTCCGCCAGGTAGCGCTGCAGCAGGCCCAGGGTGGCGGGCTCGGAGCGCTCCAGCCGGCACTCGAACCAGGCGGCGACCCGGGGGATCCGGGTCGAGCCGGCCCGGGACAGCGCCAGCGAGAGTTCCAGGTCGGGGTTGGTCCCCGGGCTGATCCGGCGGAACAGCTTGAGGATGAACTCGGTGTCGTAGATCACCGAGGAGTTGGACTGCTCGGCGGTGCACGCCCGCCCCGGCAGGTTGCCCGGCAGGCCGGGGCCCGGGGTGCGGCGGAAGGACAGCGAGCCGAACCGGTCGCCGGTGGCCAGGTGCTCCAGCAGCCGGCCGGTCAGCTCCGGGTCGTGCACCGCGTCGTACAGCGTCGCCCCGTCGTAGGTGCCGCCCGCCAGCCGGCCCAGCACCGCCATCGGGCCGACCGAGGCGGGCTGCTCCGAGCGGATGCCCAGCAGCAGCTGGTAGACGTCCCCCGGCCCGGCGGTGGCGCCGCCGTGCTCGACCCGCAGCAGCAGGTGCAGCAGGGCGGGGTCGCCGACCTGCAGCGGGGTGCCGACCACCGGGGTGAGCGCGGCGATCGGCCGGCCCTTCCCGGCGTACCAGCGCTGGGTGGGCAGCCACTCGGCGATCAGCGGCAGCGCCGCCTGGACCAGCTCGCTGACTCCGGCGGCGGTTCTCCGGACCCCCGGCGCGCGCGTGCCCACCTGCCCGGTGGCGGCGTCGGAGGGCTCACGGTGCACGTGGGCTTGAGAACGGGAGGGTTCGGACATGACTCCCTTTCCCCGGAAGCGGGCGGCTGCCCGACGAATCGTGGCCGGGCCCAGCAGTCTTCCGGATTTCGGCGGCGCGGCGGCGACGGCACGCGAGCAGCGGCTCGGTGTCACGCCTTCGTGTGGGTGGCCGTTGGGCTGTTCTCCGTACGCGGTGGTGCGAAGACCCCCGGGGGCGCGCGAGACTTCCCGCGCGCCCGCGGAGGGTGACGTCCCGTTCGGGGCCTGAGGGATCGTTACTTCGTGGACGTGCTGCGGCGCTCCGGCCGCTACCGCGACCCGGACGGCTTCGTCCGGTCCTGGCGCAGCTGGAACCAGTAGAACCCGTGGCCGGCCAGCGTCAGCAGGTACGGCCACTCTCCGATGGCGGGGAAGCGCACGCCGCCGATCAGCTCGACCGGGTACCGCCCCCCGTACTGCCGCAGGTCCAGTTCGGTCGGCTGCGCGAACCGCGAGAAGTTGTTCACGCACATGACCAGGTCGCCCTCGTACTCGCGCACGAAGGCCAGCACCGCGGGGTTGCTGGAGGGCAGCTCGGTGTAGCTGCCGAGGCCGAACGCGGGGTTGAGCTTGCGGATCTCGATCATGCGACGCGTCCAGTGCAGCAGCGAACTCGAACTGCTCTGCTGCGCCTCGACGTTGGTCACCTGAAAGCCGTACACCGGATCCATGATGGGCGGCAGACTGAGCCTGCCCGGGTCGGCGGACGAGAAACCCGCATTGCGGTCCGGCGTCCACTGCATCGGGGTGCGGACGCCGTCCCGGTCGCCGAGCCAGATGTTGTCGCCCATGCCGATCTCGTCGCCGTAGTACAGCACCGGCGAGCCGGGCAGCGAGAGCAGCAGCGCGGTGAACAGCTCGACCTGGTTGCGGTCGTTCTCCAGCAGCGGGGACAGCCGGCGGCGGATGCCCACGTTGGCCCGCATCCGCGGGTCCTTCGCGTACTCCGCGTACATGTAGTCGCGCTCCTCGTCGGTGACCATCTCCAGGGTCAGCTCGTCGTGGTTGCGCAGGAAGATGCCCCACTGGCAGCCCGAGGGGATCTCCGGGGTCTTCGCCAGGATCTCGGAGACCGGGTAGCGGGACTCCCGGCGGACCGCCATGAAGATCCGCGGCATCACCGGGAAGTGGAACGCCATGTGGCACTCGTCGCCGCCGGAGCCGAAGTCGCCGAAGTAGTCGACCACGTCCTCCGGCCACTGGTTGGCCTCGGCCAGCAGCACGGTGTCCGGGTAGTTGGCGTCGATCTCCTTGCGGACCCGCCGCAGGAAGTCGTGGGTCTCCGGCAGGTTCTCGCAGTTGGTGCCCTCGCGGGCGTACAGGTACGGCACCGCGTCGAGGCGGAAGCCGTCGATGCCGAGGTCCAGCCAGAACTTCAGCGCGGCCATCACCTCCTCCTGCACCCGCGGGTTGTCGTAGTTGAGGTCCGGCTGGTGGCTGAAGAAGCGGTGCCAGTAGTACTGCTTGCGGACCGGGTCGAACGTCCAGTTGGAGGACTCGGTGTCGACGAAGATGATCCGCGCGTCCGGGTACTGCTTGTCGTCGTCGGCCCACATGTAGAAGTCGCCGTACGGCCCGTCCGGGTCGTTGCGGGACGCCTGGAACCACGCGTGCTGGTCGCTGGTGTGGTTCACCACGAAGTCGATGATCACCCGCATGCCGCGGGCGTGCGCCGCGTCGACGAACTCCACGAAGTCGGCCAGGTTGCCGAACTCGGGGAGCACCGACTGGTAGTCCGAGACGTCGTAACCGCCGTCCCGCAGCGGTGAGTTCATGAACGGGGGGAGCCAGAGGCAGTCCACACCCAGCCACTGGAGGTAGTCGAGCCGCGAGGTGAGCCCCTTGAGGTCACCGACGCCGTCGCCGTTGCTGTCCTGGAACGAGCGCACCAGCACTTCGTAGAAGACCGCGCGTTTGAACCACTCGGGGTCGCGGTCCCGGGCGGGGGTGTCGGCGAAGGTGTCGGGGACGGGCTCGTTGACTGTCACTGCGGGTTCCTCCGAACCGTGAGGAGGTGGGCCGGCCCGGAAGAGGGATCGAGCCGGACGTAGTTGTGACGGCCCCAGGCGTAGGTGGCGCCGGTCAGCTCGTCGTGCACCGTCAGCGGCCCCGGCACGTCGAGCGTCACCGTGGCCTCCTGGACGTGGTGCGGGTCCAGGTTGACCACGCAGATCACGTGGTCCTCCAGGCCGTCCTCGGTGACGGCGGTCTTGGAGAACGCGATGACCCGCTCGTTGTCGACGGGGTGGAAGCGCAGGTCCCGCAGCTGCTGCAGCGCGGGGTGCCGGCGGCGCAGCCGGTTCAGGGCGGTCAGCAGCGGCGCGAGCGAGTCCTGCCGGGACCAGTCGCGCGGGCGCAGCTCGTACTTCTCCGAGTGCAGGTACTCCTCCGAGCCGGGCGCCGCCGCCTCGTTCTCGAACAGCTCGAAGCCCGCGTACACCCCGAAGGTCGGCGAGAGCGCCGCCGCCAGCACGGCGCGCACCGCGAACGCGGCCGGGCCGCCGTGCTGCAGGTACTCGGGCAGGATGTCCGGCGTGTTGGCGAAGAAGTTCGGCCGCATGTAGGCGGCCGCCTCGCCGGTCAGCTCGGTCAGGTACTCGGTCAGCTCGGACTTGGTGTCGCGCCAGGTGAAGTACGTGTAGGACTGGTGGAAGCCGATCTTGCCCAGGGTGTGCATCATCGCCGGGCGGGTGAACGCCTCCGCCAGGAACAGCACGTCCGGGTCGGTGCGGGCGATGTCCGCCAGCACCTTCTCCCAGAAGTTCACCGGCTTGGTGTGCGGGTTGTCGACCCGGAAGATCCGCACCCCGCGGGCCATCCAGAAGCGCAGGATCCGCACCGTCTCGCGGACGATCCCGTCGAAGTCCTGGTCGAAGTTGACCGGGTAGATGTCCTGGTACTTCTTCGGCGGGTTCTCGGCGTACGCGATGGTGCCGTCCGCGCGGTGGCTGAACCACTCCGGGTGCTTGTGCACCCACGGGTGGTCCGGCGAGCACTGCAGCGCGAAGTCGAGGGCGATCTCCAGGCCGAGCGCCGACGCCTCGGCCACGAAGTGGTCGAAGTCCTCCAGGGTGCCCAGGTCCGGGTGGACGGCGTCGTGGCCGCCCTCCGGGGAGCCGATCGCCCACGGCGAGCCGACGTCCCGCGGGCCGGCGGCCAGCGCGTTGTCCGGGCCCTTGCGGTGGGCCCGGCCGATCGGGTGGATGGGCGGCAGGTACACCACGTCGAAGCCCATCGCGGCCACCGCGGGCAGCCGCTCGGCGGCCGTCCGGAACGTGCCCGACACCGGCGGCTCGACGCCCGACGGGTCGACCACCGCGCCCTCCGAGCGCGGGAAGAACTCGTACCAGGAGCCGAACAGCGCCCGCTTGCGGTCCACCTGCAGCGGCTGCGGGCGGGTCGCCGAGACCAGCTCGCGCAGCGGGTGGCGGGCCAGCAGCGCGGTCACCTCCGGGTCCAGCGCCGCCGCGTAGCGGCTCAGCGGCGGCAGGCCGGTGTCGCGCAGCGCGTCCACCGCCGCCAGCACCTGGGCCCGGCCGTCCTTCTTCGGCACCCCGGCGGCGGCGCGCTCCAGCAGTTGCGCGCCCTCCTCCAGCACCAGTGCGGTGTCGATCCCGGCCGGGAGCTTCACCGCCGCGTGCTTGCGCCAGGTCGCCACCGGGTCGGACCACGCCTCCACCAGGTACGACCAGCGGCCCGGCGCGGTCGGCGTGACGTGCGCGCCCCAGCGGTCGCTGCCCTCGGACAGCTCGTGCATCGGCGTCCACGGGCCGGAGCGGCCGCGCGGGTCGCGCAGCACCACGTTGGCGCCGACCGCGTCGTGGCCCTCGCGGAACACCGTCGCGGAGACCAGGAAGCGCTCCCCCTCCACGGCCTTGGCCGGACGCCGGCCGGCGTCGACGAGCGGGGTCACGTCAAGCACGGGGATGCGGCCGATCACGGTGTCGCTCTCTGTCGTCTTGCGGGCGGGACGGGCGGCGGCGCGCTCGGCGGCCGGACGCGCGGCGGGGGCGGCGGGCCCGCCCGGGGTGGCGGACGCCGCGGCCTTCCGGGCGGTGGTCTTGCGGGGGGTGGCCTTCCGGGCGGTCTCCGGGGCCGCCGCCCCGTCCGCCGCGGCGGTGGACCTGACGGTGGTGGTCCGTTTCGCGGCGGCCTTGCGGGGAGTGCCCGCGGCGCGCCCCGCGGCCGGTCCGGCGGCCTTCCGGCGGGCCGCGCCGATGCGCGGGGCCGGTACCGGCGGTTCGCCGGCGGACGCGGCGTCCGCCGGGAGGACCGGAACTGACGGGGTGTCCGGTGCGTCTTCCGTCGGCACCGTGGACTGGTCCCGCGTGTCGCCGTGCATGCCAATGCTCCTGCCCGAGATCGGCGGCGACTCCCGCGGCAGCGGCGCCGAGGGAGTGCCGGGAGGACTGCTGGGGTGAGGAAGGACGTGCGACCGGAGCCTGCCCGTGCCGACGGCCCCGGCAACCCCGCCCACCGGTCGCGGCCGCGCGGTGGCGCGCCGAGCCGAACGCACGTGTCCCGGCGCGCGTCGCTCGGTGCACGCCCCCCGCGTGACCCAACCCACCGGAAAACGACCGGGCAGGGAACAAGGACACGCGGATACGCGGCGACTGGGGCCGAATGGGCTAAGGAAAGTGAGGGTTCGTCGAACAGGACATGCAGCGGCCGAGGCAGCAGGGTGCGACCACCGATCGCGCACCAGCGGCACTCACGACCTTGTTGCATCCTCGCACCACCGGCAAGGGCTACGTGCGGGTAGGCGCGCGGTTTCAGCCGGTATGCAACGGCGAAACAGACACCCGAAACACCTCCGTCCCCAGAAGTTCACACCCGACGGCGCTTCTTTTCCCAGCGTGCGCCCCCCGCGCGCCGGGATTTGCCACCACGCGCCCGGAACGATCTCAACGCTGCTCCGAACGGGTGTGCCGCCCGCCAGTTGACACCCCTTCAGGCGTACGTCCGGGGCTACGCTCCCTCCCGTGAAGGCAATCCGCAGGTTCACCGTCCGCACCGTCCTGCCCGAACAACTGCAGCCACTGCACGAGCTCGCGCTGAACCTCCGCTGGTCCTGGCACCCCGAGACGAGGGAGCTGCTGCGCTCCGTCGACCCGGACGTGTGGGCCGCCGTCGGAGAGGACCCGGTCCGACTGCTCGGCGAAGTCCCGGCGACCAGACTCGCCGCGCTCGCCGCGGACCGGCGCTTCCTGCGCCGCCTCGGCGACCTGTCCGACGAACTGCGCGACTACCTCACCGGCCCGCGCTGGTACCAGGGCGCGGGCGACCCCGCCGGGCCCGACGGCGACCTGCCCGCCGCCATCGCCTACTTCTCGCCCGAGTACGGCATCGCCGCCGCGCTGCCGCAGTACTCCGGCGGCCTCGGCATCCTGGCCGGCGACCACCTCAAGGCCGCCTCCGACCTCGGCGTCCCGATCATCGGCGTCGGCCTGTTCTACCGGCACGGCTACTTCCGGCAGTCCCTCGACCGGGACGGCTGGCAGCAGGAGCGCTACCCGCTGCTCGACCCCGACGCGCTCGCCGTCACCCTGCTGCGCGAGGAGGACGGCACCCCCTGCCGGATCGACCTCGCCCTGCCCGGCGGCCGCACGCTGGCCGCCCAGGTCTGGCGGGCCCAGGTCGGCCGTGTTCCGCTGCTGCTGCTCGACTCCGACGTCGAGGCCAACGCCCCCGCCGAACGCGACGTCACCGACCGGCTCTACGGCGGCGGCAGCGAGCACCGGCTGATGCAGGAGATACTGCTGGGCATCGGCGGCGTCCGCGCCGTCCGCACCTACTGCCGGCTCACCGGCCACCCCGCGCCCGAGGTCTTCCACACCAACGAGGGCCACGCCGGCTTCCTCGGCCTGGAGCGGATCGCCGAACTCACCGCCGCCCACCCCGGGCTCGGCTTCGCCGACGCCCTGGAGGCCGTCCGGGCCGGCACCGTGTTCACCACCCACACGCCCGTGCCGGCCGGCATCGACCGCTTCGACCGCGAGCTGGTCGCCCGGCACTTCGGCGGCGACGCCGCGCTGCCCGGCGTCCCCGTCGACCAGGTGCTCGCGCTCGGCGCGGAGAGCTGGAGCGGCGGCGACCCCAAGCTGTTCAACATGGCCGCCATGGGCCTGCGGCTCGCCCAGCGCGCCAACGGCGTCTCCACCCTGCACGGCGCCGTCAGCCGGGAGATGTTCCGCGGCCTGTGGCCCGGGTTCGACGCGCCCGAAGTCCCGATCACCTCGATCACCAACGGCGTGCACGCCCCCACCTGGATCGACCCCGCCGTCGTCCGGCTCGGCGCCACCGAGATCGGCCAGGAGCGCGCCGAGGCCGCGATGGCCGTCGGCACCGCCGGCCAGTGGACCGGCCTGGAGCGGATCGGCAACGCCGAGGTCTGGGAGCTGCGCCGCTCGCTGCGCGCCCAGCTGGTCGAGGAGGCCCGCGGCCGGCTGCGCGCCTCCTGGCGCCAACGCGGCGCCGGGGAGGCCGAGTTGGGCTGGACGGACAGCGTCCTCGACCCCGACGTGCTGACCATCGGCTTCGCCCGCCGCGTCCCCTCGTACAAGCGGCTCACCCTGATGCTGCGCGACCCGGCCCGGCTGCGCAGGCTGCTGCTCGACCCCGAGCGGCCGGTGCAGATCGTCATCGCGGGCAAGGCGCACCCCGCCGACGACGGCGGCAAGCGGCTGATCCAGAAGCTGGTCGCGTTCGCCGACGACCCGGCCGTGCGGCACCGGATCGTCTTCCTGCCGGACTACGACATGGCGATGGCCAAGACGCTGTACCCCGGCTGCGACGTCTGGCTGAACAACCCGCTGCGGCCGCTGGAAGCCTGCGGCACCTCCGGGATGAAGGCCGCGCTGAACGGCTGCCTCAACCTGTCCATCCTCGACGGGTGGTGGGACGAGTGGTACGACGGCCAGAACGGCTGGGCCATCCCCACCGCCGACGGCGGCACCGGCGAGGGCGTCCTCGACCCGGAGAGCAAGGAGGCCGAGCGCCGCGACGACATCGAGGCCGCCGCGCTCTACGACCTGATCGAGCACCAGGTCGCCGCCCGGTTCTACGACCGCGGCGCGGACGGCCTCCCGCACCGGTGGATCTCCATGGTCCGGCACACCCTGGTCACGCTCGGCCCCAAGGTGCTGGCCGGGCGGATGGTCCGCGAGTACGTCGAGCGGCTGTACGCCCCGGCGGCCGCGGCCGAGCGGCGGCTGGCCGGAGGGGCCGGCGACTACGCGGCGGCGAAGGACCTGGCCGACTGGAAGGCCGGCATCCGGGAGGCGTGGCCCGCGGTGCGGGTCGAGCACGTCGAGGCGGACGGGGCGGGCGAGGCCCAGGAGCTCGGCGCGACGCTCGCGCTGCGCGTCCAGGTCAACCTCGGACGGCTCCGGCCCGAGGACGTCGAGGTGCAGGTGGTCGCCGGGCGGGTCGACGGGAGCGACCGGATCTCCGAGGCCGCCACGCTCGCCCTCAAGCCCGCGGGCGGCGGCACCGACCTCGACGGCCGGATCCGCTACGAGGGCCACCTCGAGCTCTCCCGCACCGGCCCGTTCGGCTACACCGTCCGGATCCTGCCCACCCACCCGCGCCTCGCCTCGGTCGCGGAGCTGGGCCTGCTGGCCGCCCCGGCCGAGACCGGCGGGATGGACGCGGGCGTGCTCAGGTAGCCGTTCCCCGGGCCCCGGCCCGCCCCTGCGGGCGCCTCAGGTCGTGCGCCAGGTGCGCCAGAGGTCGGCGTACGGGCCCCCGGCGGCCAGCAGTTCCTCGTGCGGGCCCAGGGCGGTCAGGCGGCCGTGGGCGAGCACGGCCACCCGGTCGGCGTCGTGCGCGGTGTGCAGCCGGTGGGCGATCGCGATCACGGTCCGGCCGGTGAGGGCGGCGGCCAGCGCCCGTTCGGTGTGGCGGGCGGTGGCCGGGTCGAGCAGGGCGGTGGCCTCGTCCAGGACCAGGGTGTGCGGGTCGGCGAGGATGACCCGGGCCAGGGCGAGCTGCTGGGCCCGGGCGCCGTCCAGCCGGGTCGCGGCCGGGCCGAGCGCGGTGTCCAGGCCGTCGGGCAGGTCGTGCTCCCAGCCGACCGCGTCCAGCGCGGCGGTCAGCGCGGCGTCGTCGGCCCCGGGGGCGGCGATCCGCAGGTTGTCGCGCAGGGTGCCGAGGAAGACGTGGTGCTCCTGGGTGACCAGGACGACCTGGCGGCGCAGCCGCTCCGGCGCGAGGTCGGCCAGCGGGACGCCGCCGACCGTGACGCTGCCGGTGCGCGGGCGCTCGACGCCCGCCAGCAGGCGGCCCAGGGTGGTCTTGCCGGAGCCGGAGGGGCCGACCACGGCGAGGCGCTCGCCCGGGGTCAGGTCGAGGTCCAGGCCGTGCAGGACGTCCGGGCCGTCCGGGTAGGCGTAGCGGACGCCGGTCACCCGGATCCGGTCGTCGGCGGGCGCGGGCTCCCCGGTGCGGGCCCGGACGGCGGCGGGTGCGGGGGCCAGGCCCTCGACGCGGGCGTACGCGGCGGTGCTGCTCTGCAGGCCCTCCAGCAGGATGACCACGGTGTCCAGCGGGTCCGCGATGCGCTGCAGGTACAGCGCGGTGGCGACGGCGGCGCCCGGGGTGACGGCGCCGTGCGCGACCAGGACGGCGCCCAGCGGGAGGACCAGCACGGCCGGCAGCAGGTACGAGAGGTTGATGGCGGCGAAGAAGCGCAGCCGCAGGTGCAGGGTGCGCATCCGGGCCCGGTGCGCCCCGGCGACGGCCGCCCGCCCGGCCGCCAGGCGCTGCGGGCCCAGGCCGAGGGCGTCCACCGTGCGGGCGCCGTGCGCGGTCGCGGAGAGGGTCTCGGCCAGGTCGGCGGTCGCGGCCCGGTCGGCGAGGTAGGCCGGGCGGGAGCGGCGCAGGTACCAGCGGGAGGCGAGCACGACGCCGAGGACGCCGAGCAGGCCGCAGCCGCCCAGCAGCGGGCCGACCAGGAGGAGCGCGCCGAGGATGAACAGGATCTGCGCGCAGGCGACCAGCAGTTCCGGCGCGGCGTCCCGCAGGGTCTCGCCGACGGCGGTGGAGTCGGCGGTGCCGCGGGAGGTGAGGTCGCCGGTGCCCGCGCGCTCGGCGGTGCCCGCGGGCAGGGCGAGGACCCGGTCGAGCAGCTGCTCGCGGACCTTGGCGGCGGAGCGCTCGCCGAACCGGTGCGCCAGGTAGCGGGCCTGGCGGCCGAGCAGGATCTGGGCCAGGGCGCAGCCGAGCAGCAGCAGGCCGACCCGGTCGACGTCACCGGTGGTGGCCCCGGCGCGGATCCGGTCGACGAGCCGGCCCAGCAGCCAGGGCCCGGCCAGGCCGAGCAGGGCGGCCGCGGCGTCGAGGGCCAGCACGGCGGCGAAGGCCCGGCCGTCGGAGCGGACCAGGGCGACGGCGGCCCGCCGGACCTGGCGCGGGGAGGCGATCGGAAGGGTGCTCAACTGGCGTCCTCGGCTGGGGTCTTGGGGCGGGAGCCGGCCTCGCGGGTGACCAGGGCGCGGTAGCCGGGCTGGGTGCGGAGCAGTTCGCGGTGGGCGCCGGTGGCGGCGACCTTGCCGTCGACCAGGTAGTGCACGGTGTCGGCGCGGTCGAGCAGCAGCGGGGAGGTGGAGGTGAGCAGGGTGGTCCGGCCGGTGCGGGCGGCGCGCAGCCCGGCGGCCATCGCGGCCTCGGTGTGGGCGTCGACCGCGGAGGTCGGTTCGACGGCCAGCAGCACCTCCGGATCGGCGGTCAACGCGCGGGCCAGGCGCAGGCGTTGGCGCTGGCCGCCGGAGAGGTTGCGGCCGTCGGCGGCGAGCGGGGCGTCCAGGCCGCCGGGCAGGGCGTCGTGGACGTCGCGGGCGGCGGCGGCGTCGATCGCGGCCAGCAGGGCGTCGTCACCGGCCCCGGTGCGGCCGCGGACGGTCTCGCGCAGGGTGCCCGCGAACAGGGCGGCCTCGTTCTCGGCCAGGGTGATCCGGTCGCGGACGGCGGTCAGCGGCAGGTCGGCGAGCGGGGTGCCGCCCCACTCGGCGGCGGTGCCGGGGGTGAGCCGGGCGAGCCGTTCGGCGACGGCGGCGCTCTCGGCCGGGCGGGCGCAGGCGAGCACGTTCAGGGTGCCGGGGGCCAGCCGGACGCCGGACTCGGGATCGGCCAACTCGGCCTGCCCGGACGGCGGTTCGGCGGCGTCGAGGTCCGGGTCGGGGGCGAGGGCGAGGAAGGCGACCACCCGGCGGGCGCTCACCAGGGCGCGGCCGATCTCCTGGGTGTTCTCCAGCAGGAAGTAGACCGGGACGATCAGCACCGCGGTGTACCCGAAGACCGCGGCGAGCTGCCCGGGGGTCAGCTCGCCGGCGACGGCGAGCCGGGCGCCGAGCCAGGTCACGGCGGCCAGCAGCAGCACGGGCAGGCCGGTGCCGAGGGCCTGGATCCAGCTGGTGACGGCGCCGACCCGGTAACCCGCGGCACGCAGCCGCCGGGAGTCGTCCCGGTAGCGGGCCGCGTACGCGTCCTTGCCGCCGAGGCCGTTCAGCACCCGCAGCCCGCCCGCCAGGTCCTCGAAGCGGGCGGTCAGCCGGGCCTGGTGGTCGCGGTAGGCGTCCTCGACGTGCTGCTGGCGGGAGAGCAGCGGGCGCAGCGCCAGGCCGAGCAGCGGCAGGCCGAGCAGGACGGCCAGGGCCGGCAGCGGGGAGAGCGCGAACAGGGCCGCGGCGATCGTCAGGTAGCAGACCACCGCGCCGACGCCCGGCCCGACGAAGGTCAGCGCCAGGGACATCCGGACCACGTCGGAGATGCCGATGGTGACCACCTCGCCCGCGGTCACCTGCCGGGGCAGCGCCGCGCCCAGCCGGGTGCTGTGCCGCAGCACCACGGCGACGGTGCGGAAGGTGGCGTCGTTGCGGACCAGCGTCATGGTGCGGTGCCGGCCCCAGGCGAGCGCGGTGCTGAGCACGCCGAAGCCGAGCATCGCGGCCGCCCAGCCGAGGACCGGCCCCGCCCGGCCGGCGCGCAGCCCGTCGTCGACGGCGCGGGAGAGCAGGTACGGCTGGACGGTCAGGCCGAGCATCCAGGCGGTGCCGTAGAAGGTGCCGGCCAGCGAGCGGCGCAGCTGGCTGGTGGCCAGCCAGGCCAGGTAGCGCAGCGGACTGCGGATGTCTGGTTCGCCGGGGTCGCCGGCCGTCGGATCGTTCACGCAGGGAGGCTAACGGGCGGGCCGGGGGCGCGGCGAAGAGGTTTCCGGCTGCCGCCCCCGGCCCGTGCGGGCGGAACTACGAGGCGTAGAGCTGGAGTTGGGCGACCTGGCCGGCCGGCCAGCCGGTGTTGGCGGTGAAGACCAGGCGGACGTGGCGGGTGCTGGAGCCGGCCGGCAGGGTGAGGGTCGCGCTGTTGCCGGTCGCCGGGTCGAAGACGTACCCGGCGGGGGCCAGCAGGCGGGTGAAGGCGGTTCCGTCGGTGCTGCCCTGCACCTCCACGGTCTGGGTGCGGGTGGCCCAGGCGGCGGCCGGGGGGACGGACAGGACGATCCGGCGCACCGGGAGGACGGAGCCGAGGTCGGCCTGCAGCCACTGCGGGAAGGCGTTGTCGACGCTCTCCCAGTAGCTGTTCGGATCGCCGTCGACCGCGTTGCCGGAGCCGTAGACCTGGGTGTGGCCGCTCTCCGAGGTCGGCCGGCGCAGCGCCAGGTCGCCGGTGGGGACGGTGGCGGCGGCGGTGGTCGCCGAGACCTGGGCGGAGGCGGCGGAGAGGTTGCCCGCCGCGTCCAGGGCCCGGACGGTGAAGCCGTACGCGGTCGAGGGGGACAGGCCGGTGACGGTGGCCGAGGTCGCGGTGGTGGCGGCCGCGACCGCGTCGCCGAGCAGGACCCGGTAGCCGGTGACGGCCACGTCGTCGGTGGCGGCGTTCCAGGCCAGCGAGACCGTGGTGTCGCTCCGGCCGGTCACCCGCAGGCCGCCCGGCGCGGTCGGGGCGGTGGTGTCCGGCGCGGTCGGGAACGGCGGGGTCGGGCGGGCCGCCGTCACCGGCAGCTGCCCCTTGAGCATCCGGCCGCCGTCGCCGGTCAGTCGCAGGTAGTAGTCCGAGGAGCAGGCGGTGCCGTCCTCGTCCAGCGCCAGGAACCCGGACCCGGCGGGCACCCAGGCCCGGGACTCGGCGGTCTTGGCGATCTGGTTGCCCTCGTTGTACTCGTCGAACATCGAGACGTACGCGGACGCCACCCCGGCCCGGGCCATGTTGTAGAACTGCCGCCACATGAAGTCGCCGTGCGCCCGCTGCCGGTCGCCGACCCCGCCGGGCAGCACGCACGGCTGGTAGTCGATGCCGTGCGCGGCGCACTCCGCCAGGTCCGGGACGGTCGCCACGTTGTAGAAGTTGTCGGCGTCCGCCGCGCTGCCGATCCGGCCGACCAGCCAGGGCGAGAGCATGTCGAAGGAGTGGTAGACGTCCGAGAAGCCGGCCCGGGAGTCCCGGTCGCCGGTGCGCCACCAGGTCGGCACCCCGCCGATCACGTAACAGCCCTGCGCCTTGAACCAGTTGAGCACGTCCTGGCACTGCGCCGGGGTGAACGGGCGCTGGTTGTCGTTGAAGCCGAAGCCCCAGAGGCACACCACCGGCTTCCCGTTCTGCCGGGCGTACGCGGGCGAGGCGGTGTGGGCGCGCATCCTGTCCGTCCAGTCGGACTTGATCTCCGACTGCATGCCCGTCCAGTCCGAGACGTCGTACATGACGTAGAACTTCACGCCCTGCGACTCCGCCGCGCTGCGCACCCTGCCCGCCATCGCGTCCCGGGTGGGGCCCTCGCCGCCGGTCGGGTTGAAGCGCTGCAGGGCGGCGGTGTCGATGCCGTACTGCTTCATCCAGCGGAAGTGCAGGTCGACGGTGGACTGGTCGTAGGAGGAGAACAGGGCGGCCTGCTGACCGTTGTTCAGGTTCGCGAAGGCGGTGGCGTACGTGCGCGGGTACTCGCGGACGTCCGGCCAGGCGACGATCGCGCTGTTGGCGGGGGAGGGGGCGGTGCCCCAGTCGCGGGACCAGTGCCACCAGCCGTTGATCGGGGCGCCGTCGCCCGGACAGGCGAACCAGCCCTGGTAGCCGACCGTCACCTTGCCGACCACGTCGCCCGGCGCGCTCGCGGCGCGGGCCGGGGTCTCGCCCAGGGCCAGGCCCGTCGCGAGGCCGGCCGCTGTCGCCGCCTGTAGGAACACCCGTCGCGATACCACCATGCCGCTGCCTCCGCCCGGTTGACGACGTCTTGTCAGGTCCGCGACCCGACGACCCGGGAGCGTAACGGTGTGGACATCGAGCGGCAATATATTCGACGGCTATTGCAAAAAATGGATGGCTTGACTGAAAGGGATTAACTGACGAGATGGGCGGGCTTCTTGCGGCGGGACGCGAAAGCGGGGGCTCGGGGAACGGTGGGTCCGTGCTGCTGCGTGTCTTGAACAGAACCGGAAGCAGATGCGCGCAACGGCAGTGCACCGTCAGCAGCCACGGGCTCGCCGTTCCCCGAGCCCCTGAAGGGGCTTTCTCAGACCAGGCTGTCCTTCCACGTCCGGTGGAGGGTGGCGAAGCGGCCCTCGCCGGCGATGAGTTCGGCGGGGGTGCCGTCCTCGACGAGGCGGCCCTGGTCCATGACCAGGACGCGGTCGGCGATCTCCACGGTGGAGAGGCGGTGGGCGATGATCACGGCGGTGCGGCCGGCGAGGACCGTCCGCATGGCGTGCTGGACGGCCTGCTCGCCGGGGACGTCCAGGGAGGAGGTGGCCTCGTCGAGGATCAGGACGGCGGGGTCGGCGAGCAGGGCGCGGGCGAAGGCGACCAGCTGGCGCTGGCCGGCCGAGATGCGGCCGCCGCGCTTGCGCACGTCGGTGTCGTAGCCGTCGGGCAGGGCGGTGATGAACGCGTGGGCGCCGATCGCCCGGGCGGCGGCCTCGATCTCGGCGCGGGTGGCGTCCGGCTTGCCGACCGCGATGTTCTCGGCGACCGTCCCGGAGAAGAGGAAGGACTCCTGGGTGACCATCACGACCTCGGCCCGCAGGCCGGCGGTGGACAGCTCGCGCAGGTCGACGCCGTCGAGGGTGACGGCGCCCGCGGTGGGGTCGTAGAACCGGGCCAGCAGCTTCGCCAGCGTCGACTTGCCCGCGCCGGTGGCGCCGACCACGGCGGTCGTCCGCCCGGCGGGCAGCAGCAGGTCGAACGGGGGCAGCACCTGCTTGCCGTTCGCGTAGCCGAAGGCGACCCCGCGGAAGGCGACCTCGCGGCCCTTGCCGCCCGCGCCGCCCGCGCCGCCCGTGCCGCCCGCGGCGGGCAGCTCGGCGGGCTCGGCGGGCTCGGGCACCGACGGCTCGTGGGCGAGCAGGCCGGAGATCTTCTCCAGCGCGGCGGCGGCGGACTGGTAGCTGTTGAGGAACATCGCCAGCTGGTCGATCGGGTCGTACAGCCGGCGCAGGTAGAGCACGAAGGCGGTCAGGACGCCGAGTTCGAGGCTGCCGTCGGTGACCAGGAAGGCACCGAGGACCACCACGCCGGTGATCCACACGTTGGCCGTCAGCCGGGACAGGAAGACGTACCGGGCCATCTCCAGCAGGCCGTCCGCGGTGGCGGTGGCGGACTGCGCGTTGACGGCGCCGAACGCCTCGTCGTTGGCGGCCTCGCGGCGGAACGCCTGCACCGGGCGGATGCCGTTCATCGTCTCGGTGAAGCGGACGATCAGCCCGGCGTTGACGGTGCGCGAGCGGCGGTAGACCCGCTGGGAGCGGCGCCGGAAGGACCGGATGACCAGGTACATCGGCAGGAAGGAGGCCAGCGCGGCCAGGCCCAGGCGCCAGTCGACGACCACCAGGACGACCGTGATGTAGCCGACCGACAGGCAGACCATCAGGAGTTCCTGGAGGCCCTCGGAGAGCAGCTCGCGCAGGGTGTCCACGTCTCCGGTGGCGCGGGAGATGATCCGGCCGGAGGTGTAGCGCTCGTGGAAGTCCAGGCCGAGCCGCTGGGCGTGCCGGAAGATCCGGCCGCGCAGCTCCAGCAGGACGTCCTGGTTGATCCGGGCGGCGAGCCGGATGAACGCCCGCTGGAGCAGCGTCGCGGCCAGCGCGCAGCCCAGGTAGGCGGCGGTGACGGCGACCAGCGGGCCCCAGTCGTGCCCGCGCAGCGCCGGGACGCCCCGGTCGATGGCGTAGGCGACCAGCAGCGGGCCGGTCTGCAGCGCGGCCTGCTGGACCAGGACGGCCAGCACGGCGACGGCGATCCGGCGGCGGTGCGGGGCGAGCAGCGAGCGGAGCAGGGCGCGCGGGGCGCCGGGCGGGACGGGGATGTCCTGCTCGTCGGCGGCCGGGGGGAGGAGCTCGTCCTCCTCGGCGGCGGCGGGGGCGGCGACGGTGGTGGTCATCGGGCCGGTGCCCCTTCCGGTTCGGGTGCGCCGGACATCAGGGCCCGGTAGGCGGGACAGGAGCGCAGCAGCTCCTGGTGGGTGCCGACGGCGGCGATCCGCCCGTCGGCGAGCAGGGCCACCCGGTCGGCGAGCAGCACCGTGGACGGGCGGTGCGCGACGACCAGGGCGGTGGTGTCGGCCAGGACCTCCCGCAGGGCGCGCTCGACCAGCGCCTCGGTGTGCACGTCGAGCGCGGAGAGCGGGTCGTCCAGGACCAGGAAGCGGGGTTCGCCGACCACGGCGCGGGCCAGCGCGAGGCGCTGGCGCTGGCCGCCGGACAGGCTCAGGCCCTGCTCGCCGACCTCGGTGTCCAGGCCCGCGGGGAGCCGGTCGACGAAGCCGGCCTGCGCGGTGGAGAGGGCGGCGGCGACCCGGTCGGGGCCGGCGCCGGGGGCGCCCATCAGGACGTTCTCCCGGACGGTGGCGGAGAACAGGGTGGGCTCCTCGAAGGCGACGGCGACCCGGCGGCGCAGCTCGGCGCGCGGTACGTCCCGGATGTCGGTGCCGTCCAGGGTGATCGACCCGGCGGTGGGCTCGTACAGCCGGGGGAGCAGCGCGGTGAGCGTGGTCTTGCCGCTGCCGGTGGCGCCGACCAGGGCGAGCGTCTCGCCGGGGCGCACGTGCAGGTCGACGCCGGCCAGCAGGTCGGGGGAGCCGGCCGGGGCGTCCGGGTAGCGGAAGCGGACGCCGGTGAAGCGGATGCCGCGCTCGCCGGACGGGGCGGTGCCGGAGGGGGGATCGGCCGGCTCCGGCTCGTCCATCACCTCGAAGTAGCGGTTGGCGGCGCTGGCGGCCTCGGCGGAGAAGCCGAGCAGCCAGCCGAGCGACTCGACCGGCCAGCGCAGGGCCATCGCGGTGGACAGGAAGGCGACCAGGGTGCCGACCGAGAGCCCGTCGTGGGCGACCAGGACGGCGCCGGTGGCCAGGACGGCGCCGAGGGCGAGCTCGGGCAGGCCGACGATGACCGCCCACAGGTTGCCCAGCAGGCCGGCCTTGCGCAGCTCCGTCCCGCGCAGGGCGGCGCTGCGCTCGCGGAACTCCTCGGCCATGGTGCGGTGCCGGCCGAACGCCTTGAGGATCCGGATGCCGAGCACCGACTCCTCGACCACGGTGGCCAGGTCCCCGTTCTGGTCCTGGGCGAGCCGGGAGGCGGCCGAGTAGCCGTCCTCGAAGCGGCGGGTGAAGAACACCAGCGGGACGGCCGGGAGCACGGCGATCAGGGCGAGCCGCCAGTCCAGCGCGAACATCAGCGCGGTACCGGTCAGGAAGACCGTGGAGTTGACGACCAGGAAGACCAGCGGGAAGGCCAGGAACAGCCGCAGCACGAACAGGTCCGAGGTGGCCCGGGAGAGCAGCTGGCCGGAGGGCCAGCGGTCGTGGAAGGAGACCGGCAGCCGCTGGAGCTTGGCGAACAGCTCGCCGCGCAGCCTGGTCTCGACCCGGGCGAGCGGGCGGGCCACGATCACCCGGCGGACGCCGAACAGCACGGCCTCGGCGACGCCGAGCAGCAGCAGGGCCCCGGCCAGCGGCCACAGGCCGGCCAGGTCGTGGTGGGCGACCGGGCCGTCGACGATCCGGCGCAGCACCAGCGGGACGGCCAGCACGCTGAGCGAGGCGAGCCCGGCGGCGGCCATCGAGCCGAAGATCCGCCAGCGGGCCTCGCGCGCGTAGGGCCACAGGCGCAGCAGCGAGCGCACCGCGGACCGGGGTGCCGGTGCCGGTGCCGGTGGGCCTGGTGCGCCGCCTGTTGACGGGGTGTTCGGATCCGCGGGGGTGTGCGGAGCGGGGGTCTGGTTCTCGGCCATCGCCGAGAGGGTAAGCGCTGCCGCCGACATTTCTCATCCGGTTTTTTGCCCCTGTCGGCGGGAACCGGCCAGGTCGCGGGCGGGGGCGGGCGCCCCCCGGTTCACCCCACTCTCAGCAGCACCGCCGAACGGCCGGTCAGCAGCACCTCGGTGACCGGCACCGCGTCCGGCTCGCCGGCCAGCGCGGTGTCCAGCACCGGGACGTGCGGGGCGGGCAGGGTGAAGTGCCGCGGCTCGGCGGCGGCGTTCAGCAGCAGCAGGAAGTCGGCGTCGCGCACCTCGCGGCCGCGCTGGTCGCGCTCGGACATCGCGCTGCCGGACAGCCGCATCGCCAGCGCCTGCCCCGGCGAGAACCAGTCCGCGTCCGTCATCTCCCGCCCGGCCGGGGTCAGCCAGGTCAGGTCCCGCTGCCCGTCCGGGCCGGCCGGGCGGCCGGAGAAGAACGCCCGCTGCCGCAGCACCGGGTGGGCCCGGCGCAGGTGCACCAGCCTGGCGGTCAGCTCGGCCAGCGAGCGCCAGTCCGGGTCGTCCAGCAGCGACCAGTCCAGCCAACTCGTCTCGTTGTCCTGGCAGTACGCGTTGTTGTTGCCGCCCTGGGTGCGCCCCATCTCGTCGCCCGCGGTGAGCATCGGCACCCCGCTGGAGAGCAGCAGCGTGGTCAGCAGGTTGCGCAGCTGGCGCACCCGCAGCGAGCGGACGGCCGGGTCGTCGGTCTCGCCCTCGGCGCCGTGGTTCCAGGACCGGTTGTCGTCGGTGCCGTCCCGGTTGTCCTCGCCGTTGGCCCCGTTGTGCTTGCGGTCGTAGCTGACCAGGTCGCGCAGCGTGAAGCCGTCGTGCGCGGTGACGAAGTTGACCGAGGCGTACGGGCGGCGCCCGCCGCGCTGGTACAGGTCGGAGGAGCCGGAGAGCCTGGTCGCCAGCTCCCGGACGTCCGGCCGGGCGCCGCGCCAGAAGTCCCGGACGGTGTCCCGGTAGTGGTCGTTCCACTCGCCCCACAGCGGCGGGAAGCCGCCGACCTGGTAGCCGCCCGGACCGACGTCCCACGGCTCGGCGATCAGCTTGACCCGGCTGAGCAGCGGGTCCTGCGAGACGGCGGCCAGGAACGGGTGCTCCATCTCCACGCCGTCCCCGCCGCGGGCCAGCGCGGCGGCCAGGTCGAAGCGGAAGCCGTCCACGCCCATCTCGGCGACCCAGTACCGCAGCGAGTCGGTGATCAGCCGGATCACCTGCGGGCGGCGGGTGTCCAGCGTGTTGCCGCAGCCGGTGTAGTCGGCGTAGCCGCGGCGGGAGCGGTCCGGCCGGTAGTAGCCCGCGTTGTCGATGCCGCGGAAGGACAGCGTCGGGCCCATCACGCCCTGCTCGGCGGTGTGGTTGTAGACCACGTCGAGGATCACCTCGATGCCCGCGGCGTGCAGCGCCCGCACCATCCGCTTGAACTCGCCGACCTGCTGGCCGCGGCTGCCGGTGGCCGCGTAGCCCGCGTGCGGGGCGAAGTAGCCGAGCGTGTTGTAGCCCCAGTAGTTCACCAGGCCGCGGGCCTGCAGGTGGTCCTCGCTGACGTGGTGGTGCACCGGCAGCAGCTCCACCGCCGTCACCCCGAGCCGGGTCAGGTGGGCGACCGCCGCCGGGTGCGCCAGGCCCGCGTAGGTGCCGCGCAGCTCGGGCGGCACCTCCGGGTGGCGCATGGTGAAGCCGCGCACGTGCAGCTCGTACAGCACCGTCTCGGCCCACGGGGTCTTCGGCCGCTGGTCGTCGTACCAGTCGTCGGCGTCGTGCACCACCACGGCCTTGGGCACGTGCGGGGCGGAGTCCCGGTCGTCCCGGACGGTGTCCGCCACGTCCCGCTCGGGCCAGTTGCGGACGGCCGCGCAGGTCGCGTCGTGGGAGGTGTAGGCGCCGTCGACGGCTCGGGCGTACGGGTCGAGCAGCAGCTTCGCCGGGTTGAACCGGGCGCCGGTCCACGGGTCCCACCGGCCGTGGACGCGGAAGCCGTAGCGGGTGCCGGGCAGCACGCCCGGCAGGTAGCCGTGCCAGGTCTGGTACGTCTGCTCGGACAGCCGGTGCCGGCTCTCCCGGCCGCGCTCGTCGAACAGGCACAGGTCGACCGCCTCGGCGCCCGGCGCCCAGAGCGCGAAGTTGGTGCCCCGGCCGCCCTCAGGGTCGGTGCGGAACCGGGCGCCCAGCGGCTGCCAGTTGCCCGGCCACGGCTCGGCGCCGCCGGGCCGTGGTGCCGAGCCGTTCCACCGGGCGGCCGGGCGCGTCCGACCGCCCGTGCCCGTACCCAGCTCCTGCCACGCCGTCATGGCGACCCTCCCAGCCATCCGGGGGCCCGTCCCCGTTCTTCCGGTTGTTCCCTGTCCGACGGCCCTCGTCACCCCAGGTCGGGCGGCGTGACGCACCGTGATCGATCATGTGCCCAGCGCAGCGGGGTGCGGAAACCATTCGGCCGTGTCCGGCGACCGGAATCGATCGTTGTGTCCGGTATCGGGGGATAGCGGGTGAATGGCGAAACAACAGGAACGGCAGGAGGACGGCATGCGCGCCGCGGGACGGCTCTGGGCACGGCGGGCGGCCGCGGCGGCCGCGCTGCTGCTGCTGACCGGCTGCTCGGGCGGGGACGGGGACGGGCGGGCGGGCGACGCGGCCCCGCCGGTCTCCCGGGCCCAGCTCGCGGCGCGGCCCGCCGACGGTGCGCAGGACGTCCCGGTGGACGCCCCGGTCCGGGTCGAGGCCGCCGGGGGGAGGCTGCTCACCGTCCGGCTGGCCGACGACCGGGGCACCGCCGTCCCCGGCACGCTCAGCGCCGACCGCACCGCCTGGACGGCCGACCACCGGCTCGCCACCGCGACCGCGTACACCCTGGACGCGGTCGCCGAGGACGGCGCCGGCCTGCGCGCCGCCCAGCACACCGCCTTCACCACCGTCGCCCCCGAGCACACCTTCGTCGGCTTCTTCACCCCCGAGGACGGCTCCACCGTCGGCGTCGGCATGCCCGTCTCGCTGCGCTTCTCGCACCCGATCACCGACCGCGCCGCGGTCGAGCGGGCCGTCGCGGTGGTCTCCGACCCGCCGCTGGAGATCGCCCCGCACTGGTTCGGCGACCAGCGCCTCGACCTCCGGCCCCGGGAGTACTGGCCGGCCGGCACCGAGGTCACCCTGCTGCTGCGGCTCAAGGACGTCGAGGGCGCCCCCGGCTACCTCGGCACCCAGGACAAGGACGTGCACTTCACCGTCGGCCGCTCGCTGGTCGCCGCCGTCGACCTGGACGCCCACACCATGACCGTCCGCCGGGACGGCCGGGTGCTGCGCGTCCTGCCGGTCAGCGGCGGCAGCCCCGAGCACTCCACCTACCTCGGCACCATGGTGGTCTCCGAGCGCTTCGGCGTGACCAGGATGAACTCGCAGACCGTCGGGCTCGGCGACGAGTACGACATCAAGGACGTGCCGCACGCGCTGCGGCTGACCGCCTCCGGCACCTTCGTGCACGGCAACTACTGGAGCGACCGGGCGGTCTTCGGCGCCGCCAACACCAGCCACGGCTGCATCGGCCTGCCCGACGCCAAGGGTGGCTCGGACGACTCCCCGGCCGGCTGGCTCTACCGGCACACCATGGTCGGCGACGTGGTGGAGGTGGCGGGCTCCCGCGGCGAGCGGGTCGCCCCGGACAACGGCCTCTCCGGCTGGAACCTCGACTGGGCGCACTGGAAGGCGGGCACGGCGGTTCACTGAACCGGCACCCGGCTCCCGCCGAACTTTCACCCGGACGGGCCGGTTATCCTGACCGCGCGCCCGGGGCCGAGCCGGAACCGGAGGCCGGGGCGCGCCCGATCCGGCGGAACCGGTTCCGGGTGCCAGCACGTCACATTCGCCGGGAATACCGGGAGGGGAGCAGCGGGGTGGAGACGGTTCGTACGACCGGAGCGGTGGCGGGGCGCGGCCGCCGGGCCAGGCGGTCCGCGGCGGCCCTGCTGGTGGGCGGCGTCCTGCTGCTCGGCACCACGGCCTGCAACGACGACAACGGCGGGGGCGGCGGCTCCGCGGACGCCAAGGGCACGTCCGGCGGCGGGAGTTCGTCCTCGGCGACCCCGGCCCCGGCCGACACGGCCCCGAAGACCTCGGCGGCCCAGCTGACCGTCACGCCCGCCGACGGCGCGACCGACGTGCAGCCCAAGGACGGCCTGCAGGTGGCGGTGGCCGGCGGCAAGCTCACCACCGTCACGGTGACCGACAAGAACGGCAAGGCGGTCGACGGCAAGGTCTCCGACGACGGCCTCAGCTGGAAGCCCAGCGGCCAGCTGACCGTCGGCACCAGCTACACCGTCTCCGCCCAGGCGGTGGACGCCGAGGGCCTGGTCTCCGCCTCGACCAGCACCTTCACCACGCTGACCCCGGCGAAGACGGCCGGCACCGGCGACAACATCGCCGACAACGGCACCTACGGCGTCGGCATGATCGTCTCGGTGACCTTCGGCAAGTCGATCAAGAACAAGGACGCGGTGCTGGCCGGCATCACCGTCACCAGCTCCGACGGCAAGACCGCCAAGGGCCACTGGTTCGGCGACAAGCGGGTGGACTTCCGGCCCGAGGAGTACTGGACGCCGAACACCAAGGTGACGGTCAAGTACCGGCTGAAGAACGTCGAGGTGGCCCCCGGCGTGTACGGCGACGTCGACAAGGACGAGCCGTTCAGCATCGGCCGCTACCAGGTCTCGACGGTGGACGCGGCGGCCCACACCATGACGGTGGACAACGGCGGCGGCAAGACCCAGAGCATCCCGATCACGGCGGGCAACGACGACAACCCGTCCTGGAACGGCACCATGGTGATCTACTCCAAGGAGGTGGTCACCCGGATGAACTCGGCCACCGTCGCCAACGTGAAGGGCGCCGAGTACGACGTCCAGGACGTGCCGCACGCGATGCGCCTGACCCGGACCGGCACCTACGTGCACGGCAACTACTGGAGCAGCGCCTTCGGCAAGACCAACGCCAGCCACGGCTGCGTCGGCCTGGCCGACGCCAAGGGCGGCAGCGACACCTCCAACGGCGGGAAGTTCTTCAAGTCCTCGATGATCGGGGACGTGGTGAAGATCAAGAACTCCAAGGGCAAGACCGTCGACGGGGACAACGGCCTGAGCGGCTGGACCATCCCGTGGAGCAAGTGGTAGCCCTCCGCGCGCGGGCCCGCCGTGTGCGGGCCGTGACGGCCCGGTGGTCATCCGACCGCCGGGCCGTCGGCGGTTCGTGACCGTACCGGGACACTTCCCCCGCAACGTTTCCGCTTCCCGACCCGTCCTATCAAACGAAAGACCTGTCACCCGACGGGCCGGTGTGTGGGGAGAGCGGAAACGTGAAGGCGAAGCGCGGGGGTTACGCGGTGGGGGCGCTCGCGGGCGCCCTGGTGCTGATGGCCACGACGGCGGGGTGCAGCACCGGTACGGCCAAGGCGGACAGTCCCACGGGCCCGGCCGCCGCCAGTGCGGGCACCGGCGAGCCCACCCCCGCGGTGTCGGCCGCCACCATCGCGATCGAGCCCGCCAACGGCTCCACCGGGGTGAAGCCGACCGGCGAGGTCAAGGTGTCGGCCGCGGGCGGCAAGCTCACCTCGGTCAAGGTCACCGGCCCGGACGGCACCGAGGTGCCCGGCGAGCTCGGCTCCGACGGCACCGGCTGGACGCCGAAGGCGGCCCTGGCGGTCAGCACCGCGTACACCGTCGACGCGCTCGCCGAGGACGCCAAGGGCGTGGTCGTCAACGCGCGCTCCACCTTCACCACGCTCACCCCCGACAAGGAGGCCGGCACCGGCGACAACATCGCCGACAACGGTACCTACGGCGTCGGCATGATCGTCTCGGTGTCCTTCAAGCGGGCGGTGAAGAACAAGGACGCGGTGCTGGGCGGCATCACCTTCGAGGCGTCCGACGGCACGGTGGTCAAGGGCCACTGGTTCGGCGACAAGCGGCTGGACTTCCGGCCGGAGAACTACTGGAAGCCCGGCACCAAGGTCACCATCCACTACCGGCTGAAGAACGTGGAGACCGCGCCCGGCGTGTACGGCGACGTGGACAAGGACGAGCCGTTCACCATCGGCCGCTCGCAGGTCTCCACCGTCGACGTCGCCACCCACCGGATGTCGGTCGTCCGGGACGGCCAGCAGGTGGACAGCGTCGCGTTCACCGCCGGCAAGCCCGGCTTCGACACCTGGAACGGCGTCATGGTGGTGGAGGCCCTGGAGGGCACCACCCGGATGACCTCGGCCGGCGTCACCAAGGAGGGTTCCGGCGACGAGTACGACCTGGTGGTTCCGCACGCCATGAGGTTGACGGACTCGGGCACCTACGTGCACGGCAACTCGTGGAGCGGCAGCGCGATCGGCAGCTCCAACGCCAGCCACGGCTGCATCGGCGTGACCGACACCAAGTCCGGCAGCCCGAGCACCCCGGCGGGCAAGCTCTACGACTCCAGCCTGGTCGGGGACGTGTTCAAGGTGGTCAACTCCAAGGGCCCGGTGGTCGACGCGTCCAACGGTCTGGGCGGCTGGAACCTCTCCTGGGCGAAGTGGTGACCTTCGGGCGTCCGTTCGGTTGCTGACGGCATATGCCAAATGAATAGTGATCGTTTGCTCATTGTCCGTACGCACCTGCTCGCGTTCCGCAATGATGGGGCGCATGGCGGCATGGGGCGAAGCAGAGCGGTCATCACTTCCACTGACCGGCACGCGTGGTGACGACCCGTCGGGGATCGTCACCGGCGTGGTGCTGGCCGACCTGGAGCGGCTGACGCCGGAGGAGATGGAGCACCTCTTCTTCGGCGTGCTCAGCGATCCCGACGCCGCGGAGGAGGTGCGGCTGCCCTCCCGCCCGCAGTCCGCCGGGGTGGCCAGGCGGCTGGTGCTCTCGGTGTTACGGACCTGGAAACTCCACCAGCTCATGGAGGCGGTGGAGTTGCTCACGGGTGAACTGGTGGCCAACGCCGTCCGGCACACCGGCGGCCGGATGATCGGACTGAAGGTGACCCGCCGCCCCGGCTGGCTCCGGGTCGAGGTGCGCGACTCCTCGCGCGCCCTGCCCTGCCTGATCCAGGCCACCGAGGTCGGCTACCAGAACGGCCACGGCCTGCGCCTGGTCGAGTCGATCGCCGACCGCTGGGGCGCGGACCTGCTGCCGCGCGGCAAGGGCGTCTGGTTCGAGCTGAAGATCCGCGAACGGGCCGCCGCCACGGCCTGAACCGCCTCGCCCGGCGGCTGCCTGGTATCCGAAGGTGAACTCAGCCACACGCCTTGGTTTCGATTTTGTCCGCCCGCACATAGCGTGCGATAGTCATGCAAGTCGGGCAGCACAACCCGGCACTTCCCACCCGGCGGCACGCACCCCCTTGGCCACCGGAGGACGCACAGGGGCCCCGGACCGCGAAACACCTGCGGACAGGGGCCCCGTACCGTTTCCGGGCGCAACTCCCTGGCGGGGGGCCGGTTTCAGCACTCGATGACGGTCGACGGCAGGGCCGCCGCGAGCCCCCTGCGGGGAGCCCGTGGGGGGAATTCCGCCCGGCGGGCCCGAGGCGGCCGGGGGCTCGCCGCCACGGCCGGCCGCAGGCCCCGGGCCGGTGGCCGGGTTTCAGCACTCGATGACGTTGACGGCGAGGCCACCGCGGCTGGTCTCCTTGTACTTGATCTTCATGTCGGCGCCGGTCTCCTTCATGGTCTTGATCGCCTTGTCGAGGGAGACGTGGTGCCGGCCGTCGCCGCGCAGGGCCATCCGGGCGGCGGTGACGGCCTTGACGGAGGCCATGCCGTTGCGTTCGATGCAGGGGATCTGGACCAGGCCGCCGACCGGGTCGCAGGTGAGGCCGAGGTTGTGCTCGATGCCGATCTCGGCGGCGTTCTCGACCTGTTCGGGGGTGCCGCCGAGGACTTCGGCGAGGCCGCCGGCGGCCATCGAGCAGGCGGAGCCGACCTCGCCCTGGCAGCCGACCTCGGCGCCGGAGATCGAGGCGTTCTCCTTGAAGAGCATGCCGATCGCGCCCGCCGCCAGAAGGAAGCGGACGATCCCGTCCTCGTCCGCTCCCGGAATGAAGTTCAGGTAGTAGTGCAGGACGGCCGGGATGATGCCCGCCGCGCCGTTGGTGGGGGCGGTGACGACCCGGCGGCCGGAGGCGTTCTCCTCGTTGACGGCCATCGCGTAGAGGGTGACCCACTCCATCGCGTTGCCCGGTCCGATGCCCTCGGCGCGCAGGGCGCGGGCCGCGCTCGCGGCGCGGCGGCGGACCTTGAGGCCGCCGGGGAGGATGCCCTCGCGGGACATGCCGGCCGCCACGCACTCCTTCATGACGGCCCAGATCTCCAGCAGCCCGGCCCGGATCTCGGCCTCGGTGCGCCACGCCTTCTCGTTCTCCAGCATCAGGCCGGAGATGGACAGGCCGGTCTCCCGGGTCAGCCGGAGCAGTTCCCCGCCGGTGCGGAAGGGGTGGCGCAGGACGGTGTCGTCGGGCTTGACGCGGGCCTCGCCGATGGCGTCCTCGTCGACCACGAAGCCGCCGCCGACCGAGTAGTAGGTCTTCTCCAGCAGCACCTCGCCGGAGGCGTCGTACGCCCACAGGGTCATGCCGTTGGCGTGGTACGGCAGGGTCTTGCGGCGGTGCAGGACCAGGTCGTGGTCGGGGTCGAAGGGGATCTCGCGGCGGCCGAGCAGGCTGAGCCGCTTCTCGGCGCGGATCCGTTCGACGTCGAGGTCGGCACGGTCGACGTCGACCGTGCGGGGGGAGTGGTTCTCCAGGCCGAGCAGGACGGCCTTGGGGGTGCCGTGGCCGTGGCCGGTGGCGCCGAGGGAGCCGTACAGCTCGGCCCGGACGGTGGCGACCCGGTCCAGCAGGCCCTCGGAGTCGAGGCGGCGGGCGAACATCCGGGCCGCGCGCATCGGGCCCACGGTGTGCGAGGAGGAGGGGCCGATGCCGATGGAGAAGAGGTCGAAGACGCTGATGGCCACGGGGTGACGTCCTTGTCCGGTCTCGTGGTGGTGCTGGGTCCCGTCTCGTGAACGGGGCGCGGCATGGAACGGGGCACCGCGCGCACGTCTTCCAGTGTGCGCGGTGCCCCGGGAAAGCTCGGGTGGGCCGCCGGTCGGGCGGCCGGACGAGCGGGGGTTACAGCTCGGGGTAGAGCGGGTGCGCGGCGGCGAGCGCGGACACCCGGGCCTTGAGGGCCTCGGCCTTGGCCTCGTCGAAGCCGGGCTTCAGCGCCTCGGCGATGACGTCGGCGACCTCGCGGAAGTCCTCGGCGCCGAATCCGCGGGTGGCCAGCGCCGGGGTGCCGATGCGCAGGCCGGAGGTGACCATCGGCGGGCGCGGGTCGTTCGGGACGGCGTTGCGGTTGACCGTGATGCCGACCTCGTGCAGGCGGTCCTCGGCGTCCTGGCCGTTGAGCTCGCTGTTGCGCAGGTCGACCAGCACCAGGTGCACGTCGGTGCCGCCGGACAGCACGGAGGCGCCGGAGGCGGCCACGTCGTCCTGGAGCAGGCGCTCGGCGAGGATCTTCGCGCCCTCCAGGGTGCGCTGCTGGCGCTCCTTGAACTCCTCGGAGGCCGCGACCTTGAACGCGACGGCCTTGGCGGCGATCACGTGCTCCAGCGGGCCGCCCTGCTGGCCGGGGAAGACCGCGGAGTTGATCTTCTTGGCGTGCTCGGCCCTGGAGAGGATGACGCCGCCGCGCGGGCCGCCCAGGGTCTTGTGGGTGGTGGTGGTGACCACGTCCGCGTACGGCACCGGGGAGGGGTGCAGACCGGCGGCGACCAGGCCGGCGAAGTGCGCCATGTCGACCATCAGCAGGGCGCCGACCTCGTCCGCGACGCGGCGGAACTCGGCGAAGTCCAGCTGGCGGGGGTAGGCGGACCAGCCGGCGATGATCAGCTTGGGCTGGTGCTCCTTGGCGAGGCGCTCGACCTCGGCCATGTCGACCTGGCCCGACTTCTCGTCCACGTGGTAGGCGACCACGTTGTAGAGCTTGCCGGAGAAGTTGATCTTCATGCCGTGGGTCAGGTGGCCGCCGTGGGCCAGGTTCAGGCCCAGGATGGTGTCGCCCGGCTGGATCAGCGCGAACATCGCCGCGGCGTTCGCCTGCGCGCCGGAGTGCGGCTGCACGTTGGCGTGCTCGGCGCCGAACAGCTCCTTGATCCGGTCGATGGCGATCTGCTCGACCACGTCGACGTGCTCGCAGCCGCCGTAGTAGCGGCGGCCGGGGTAGCCCTCGGCGTACTTGTTGGTGAGCACCGAGCCCTGGGCCTCCATGACCGCCACCGGGGCGAAGTTCTCGGAGGCGATCATTTCCAGGGTGGTCTGCTGGCGGTGCAGCTCGGCGTCGACCGCGGCGGCGATCTCCGGGTCGAGCGCGTGCAGGGACTGGTTGAGAACCGTCATCAGGGGGGTCTCCCGGTCAGGCGCCGGTGAAGGCGGTGTAGCCGTCGGCGTCGAGCAGCTCGTCGGTCGCCTCGACCTGGACCTTGAACAGCCAACCGCCCCCGAAGGGCTCCGAGTTGACCAGGGCCGGCTCGTCGATGACGGCCTGGTTGACCTCGGTCACCTCGCCGGTGGCGGGGGAGTAGAGGTCGCTGACCGACTTGGTGGACTCAAGCTCGCCACAGGTCTCACCCGCGGTGACGGTGTCACCCACCTCGGGGAGCTGGACGTAGACGATGTCGCCGAGGGCGTCGGCCGCGTGCGCGGTGATGCCCACCGTCGACACCCCGTCCACGGCGGCGGTCAGCCACTCGTGCTCCTTGGTGTACTGCAGGTGCGTGGGGTTGCTCATGGCGTCATTCTCCAGGATCGCGGAAGGGGAGGGCGCGGCCGTCCGCTGGGCGGACGAACCGGAGGAGGACCGTTCGGGGGGAGGACGGGAGGGGGAGCCGCTCAGCGGGCGCGCTTGTAGAACGGCAGCGCGACGACCTCGACCGGCTCGGCCTTGCCGCGCACGTCCACCGCGACGGCGGTGCCGGGCTCGGCGTGCGCGGCGTCCACGTACGCGATGGCGATCGGCTTGCCCAGGGTCGGCGACGGCGCGCCGGAGGTGATCCGGCCGATCGCGGCGCCCCCGGCGTCCACCACGGCGTACTCGGCGCGCGGGACGCGCTTGCCCTCGGAGACCAGGCCGACCAGCTTGCGCGGCGGGTTGTCCTCGGCCGCGGCGGCGGCCTCCTCCAGGGCCTTGCGGCCGACGAAGGCGCCGTCGTTGGTGGTCTTGTCGAAGCGCACCACCCGGCCCAGGCCGGCGTCGAACGGGGTCAGCTCGGTGGACAGCTCGTGCCCGTACAGCGGCATGCCGGCCTCCAGGCGCAGCGTGTCGCGGCAGGACAGGCCGCACGGGACCAGGCCCTCGGCGGTGCCCGCCTCGGTCAGCGCCGTCCACAGGTGCTCGGCGTCGGCGGGGGCGCAGAACACCTCGAAGCCGTCCTCGCCGGTGTAGCCGGTGCGGGCCAGCCAGACCTGGCGGCCGGCCACGGTGGCGGGCAGCAGGGCGTAGTACTTGAGGCCGGGCAGGTCGGCGTCGGTCAGCTTGGCCAGGATGCCGTTCGCCTCCGGGCCCTGGACGGCGAGCAGCGCGTAGGCGTCCCGGTCGTCGCGGACGACGGCGTCGAAGCCGGCCGCGCGCTCGGTCAGCGCGTCCAGCACCACCTGGGCGTTGGAGGCGTTGGCGACCACCAGGTACTCGTGCTCGGCGGTGCGGTAGACGATCAGGTCGTCCAGGATGCCGCCGTCCTCGCGGCAGATCATGGTGTAGCGGGCGCGCAGCACGCCCAGCGCCGAGATGAAGCCGACCAGCGCGTGGTCGAGCAGCTCGCCGGCCTGCGGGCCGGAGACGGTGATCTCGCCCATGTGCGAGAGGTCGAACAGGCCGGCCCGGGTGCGGACGGCGAGGTGCTCCTCGCGCTCGCTGCCGTAGCGCAGCGGCATGTCCCAGCCGGCGAAGTCGGTCATGGTGGCGCCGAGCGAGCGGTGCAGCGCGTCGAGCGCGGTCAGGCGGAGGGACACGACAGGACTCCCGGGATCTGGAAACGGGCAGGCTGGGGCGAATCTCCCCATCTGTCGTCGAACCTGAGAGCTTCGCCGCCCTCCAACAGGATGGCGGCTTGCACCGTGGGTGGGCGCACGGCGCGGCCGTGTCCACTTTCCAGATCTGCCTCGCCCGGGCGGTAGGGGTGCCTGAGAGATTCCGGGGAGGACTTGCTCCTTCGGCGCCGGTCGCGGCCCCAGCGGGCCGTTCCGACTCTCCCGCGCGGGTTCGAGCGGCCGGTATGAAATTGGGCGTGAAGGTCTGAGCGGGCCCATCATGGCATGCCCGGGGGCGGTCGTGGGAGAGGGGTCCGACCGCCGGCGCACCGGGGCGGCCCCGCGCGCCGCTAACCTGATCGCAACTGCTGACGTGGAGGGGCGACATGGGGTTCCCGCTGGGTGGGGTTCCGGAGGGCGGGGCCTGGCCGGCCAACGAGTTGGAGCGGGTGCTGACCGCCGCGCTCGGCGACCCGGGGGCGACGCCGCGGGTGATCGAGGTGCTGGCCCGCAGCCAGGTGTGGATCCCGCTGCCCTCCGGCACCGCGCCGGACGCCGAGGCGCTGGACCTGCCGACGCTGGAGCTGGCCGGCGCGCCGTACGTCCCGGTGTACTCCTCGCAGGAGCAGTACCTCCAGCACTGTCCCGGCATCCCGTTCGCGATCGCCCCGATGTGGGAGTTCGCCCGCGGACTGCCGCTGGGCATCGGCATCGCGGTCAATCCGGAGGCGCCGGTGGGCATCCCGGTGCCGCCGGAGGGCGTCGGCGAGCTGCGGCGCGGGCCGCGCGGCGAGGAGTGGGAGGCGCAGGGCGTCACCGAGGGCGCCCGGGTGGCGCTCAAGGAGCCCGAACCGCACCAGGAGCCGTTCGCCTTCCTGGCCGCCGCGACCGGCGAACTCATGGCGCTGCCCGGCGTGCTGACGGCCCGCCGGGCACTGGCCCGGGTGGAGGGCGAGCCGACCCTGCTGTACGTCGGCGTGCAGCTGGACCCGGCGGCCCCCGCCGACCCGGCCGAGGTGAACACCGCGCTGGGCCGGGCGCTCGGAACCGCGCCCCCCGGCTGGGGCGTCCACCTGGTGCTGCTCGACCTGGTCGCGGACCCGGTGGTGGACTGGCTGCTGGGGCGGGTACAGCCCTTCTACGTGCGTCCGTGACGGCGCCGGCCCGTCGGCTCCGGTCGGCCGCGCGGTACGGCGGCATGACGACCGTCGGGTGCGCCCCATAGGGTTGCCCCGGCACACCGGAGCGCGGTGGCGAGCGGACGAGAGAGTAGGGCGGCGACGTGACGGGAGCAGCCGGCGACCCGGGGGCGGTCGAGCACGCCCTCGCAGCGGTCGCACCGGAGCGCTGGGAGGCGTACGAGGGCCTGCTGCGCGCCCTGGCCGGCGGGCAGGTCTGGATGCTGCTGTGGCACGGCAGCCCCGGCAGCCCGGACGCCCAGTACGGGAACATGGACGTCGGCGGGCACGGCTACGCGCCCTGCGCGACCTCCCCGGCCCAGCTCGCGGCCAGCGGCTGGACGCGGGCCCACGAGGTGGTCTCCGGGCCGGAGATCGCCGCCTCGCTGTACCGGTCGCGCTGGGGCCTGTGGCTCGACCCGCACCGCCCCGGCGGCGGCGTCGGCGTGCCCTGGGCCGACCTGCGGCGGATCGCGCTCGGCCTGGACCGGATGCCCGCCGGGCCGCTGCGGATCTCCGAACCCCCGGTGGCCGCCTCGCAGTTCTTCGCCGTGCTGGAGCAACAGGCGGGCGAGGTGCGGCCGTTGCGCTCGCTGCGCCGGGCCTGGGTGCAGCCGGTGCTGGGCGAGGCGTACGTGGCGATCGGGCTCGACCTGTACGACACCTCGCCGCCGTCGGTGGAGGCGGCCCGGGCGCTGGTGCAGCGGGCCGCCGCGCAGGCGCCGGACGGGCCCGGCGTGTCCACCGTGATGATGGCCGACGAGTTCGACCCGGTGGCGATGTGGATGTGGGCCAACGCCCGTCCGTTCTTCGACCGGCAGGGCGCCCCGCAGGCCCACCCGACCGGCTTTGGTTACGCAGCGCAACCACCGGCCGGGCCCACCCAGGGGTGGCCGCAGGCCCCCTGGCCGGGCTATCCGGGCCGTTGACCCTACCCTGACGCACTGTCCGAAAACCCCCGCTCCGACCTTTTCCCCGGTCGGCGGGGGTTTTTTGCCAGCTTTTGCCTGCTCATGATCTACGCGCGAAACCCCTTGCGCCACCTGGCGTTTTCCCGTCAGTGGCGGGGTACCGCCAGTGTCCCTCTTGACGGACACGTAACAGCTGTGTGAAGAGCGATATGCGATCTGGGCGATCTTGCATGCCGACAGATCACAGTTAGGCATCCTTCGCGATCGAGGTCTTCCGCCCGGCACTTCCCATGACGGAGAGTGCTGCGCAATGCGGGGCGCGGCGCCTTCGGCCGAAGGCGAGCGCGCCACCGCCGGCACCAGAACCGCCCGGAGCGCCGCTCCGTACGGCCCCCGGCAAGCCTGCTGTCCCGGCTCCACCCGTTCGTGTCGTCCGCACCGCCGCACCGCCCGCACCACGCACCGCCTGCTCCTCACGCACCGCACCGCGGCGCGCACCGCGCTGCCCGCACCGCACCGCCCGCACCACCGCCCCCCGCGCACGGCACCGCCCGCCCACCACGGCACGGCGGTGTCCGGGGCACCCGCACACCCGCAGCAGCACGGCACGCCGACACCACCGCACCTGCCCCAAGCAACTCCGCACCGCACGCGACTCCGTAGACCGGCCACCGCCGGCGAGGGGGACGGAACGACTCATGACCACACCCATCGACACCTCCGGCCCGGCGGCCGGCGAGCAGCCAGACGCTGCGTCAACTCCGGCTCCGGCCAAGCAGATCGAAGGCCGCTCGCCGGGGCGCATCGCCTGGAGCAGGCTCAAGCGCGACAAGGTCGCGCTGGCCGGCGGCGCCGTCGTGGTCCTGCTGGTGCTGGCGGCGGTCTTCGCCCCGGTGCTCTCCGCGCTGTTCGGACACCCGTACGACGAGCCGCACCCGGACCAGATGAACCCGGACCTGGGCCTGCCCAAGGGGGCGTTCGGCGGCATCAGCGGCGACTTCCTGCTCGGGCTCGACCCGACCTTCGGCCGCGACGTGTTCTCCCGGATCCTCTACGGCGCCCAGATCTCGCTGCTGGTGGCGCTCGGCGCGGCCGTGCTGTCGGTCTGCATCGGCGTCGTGATGGGCGTCATGGCCGGCTACTTCGGCGGCTGGGTCGACTCGGTGATCAGCCGGATCATGGAGGTCCTGCTGGCCTTCCCGCAGCTGCTGTTCAGCATGGCGCTGATCTCGGTGATGCCGAACTCCGCCTTCGGGCTCTCCGACAAGTGGCTCCGGGTCGCCATCCTGGCGGTGGTCATCGGCTTCTTCGGCTGGCCCTACATCGGGCGCATCGTCCGCGGCCAGGCGATGTCCCTGCGCGAACGCGAGTTCGTGGACGCCGCCCGCAGCCTCGGCGCCGGCCGCGCCCACATCCTGTTCCGCGAGCTCCTGCCCAACCTGGTGGCGCCGATCCTGGTCTACGCGACCCTGATCATCCCCACCAACATCCTGAACGAGGCGGCACTCAGCTTCCTCGGGGCCGGCGTCCGGCCGCCCACCCCGTCCTGGGGGCAGATGCTCTCGGACGCGGTCGGGATCTACCAGGCGGATCCCACCTACATGGTGATCCCCGGTCTCGCCATCTTCATCACCGTGCTCGCCTTCAACCTCTTCGGTGACGGCCTGCGTGACGCTCTCGACCCCAAGGGCAACTGAGCCCGCAACTCTGGAGGTTCCCCAACCCATGAAGCGAAACAGGACGCTCGCCGCGGCCGCCCTGGTGGCCGCCCTCGCCCTCACCACCGCGGCCTGCGGCGGGTCCAAGGGCGGCAGCTCCGGAGGCGGCGACAACGCCGGTGCCAAGAAGGGCGGCGCGGCGGGCTTCAACGCCGCCGCGGAGAAGGTGGTGAACCCGTCCGACCAGAAGGGCGGCACCCTCAACCTGTGGAGCAGCACCGACGTCGACTCGCTCGACCCCGGTCGCGCGTACTACGCCTCGGTGTGGAACTACGAGCGCTTCTACACCCGCACCCTGCTGGCCTACGACGGCAAGCCCGGCAAGGAGGGCCTGGAGCTCGTCCCCGACCTGGCCACCGCCAAGCCCGAGGTCTCCGCCGACGGCAAGACCTACACCTTCAAGCTGAAGCCCGGCCTGAAGTTCGAGGACGGCTCGGTCATCACCTCGAAGGACATCAAGTACGGCATCGAGCGGATCTTCGCCCAGGACGTGGTCTCCGGCGGCCCGACCTACCTGATCAACGAGCTGGACCAGGGCCAGGACTACAAGGGCCCCTACACCGACACCGACCCGAACAAGCTCGGCCTCAAGTCGGTGGAGACCCCGGACGACACCACCATCGTCTTCAAGCTGGCCAAGCCGAACTCGACCTTCCCGTACCTGCTGGCGATGGGCTCCGCCGCCCCCGTTCCGCAGAAGGGCGACACCGGCTCCAAGTACGGCGACAAGCCGGTCTCCTCCGGCCCGTACAAGTTCAAGACGGTCGAGCCGGGCAAGGGCTACGAGCTGGTCCGCAACGAGAACTGGGACCCGGCCTCCGACCCGTTCCGCAAGGCGCTGCCGGACGTCGTCAAGCTGACCATCACCACCAACGCCGACGACATGGACGCCCGCCTGCTGGCCAACACCGCCGACCTCGACTGGGCCCAGACCGGCCTGTCGCAGGCCGCCCAGGTCAAGGTGCTGCAGGACCAGTCGCTCAAGGCCAACACCGACGACCCGTACAACGGCTTCATCCGGTACGTCTCGATCGCGCCGTCGGTCGCCCCGTTCGACAACATCCACTGCCGCAACGCGGTGCTGTACGCGGCCGACACCACCGCCCTGCAGTCCTCCCGCGGCGGCTCGGTCTCCGGCTCGATCTACGGCTCGATGCTGCCCCCGAACATCCTCGGCTCCGACGACTACGACCCGTTCGGCCTGACCAAGGGCAAGCCGAACGTGGAGAAGGCCAAGGAGGAGCTGGCCGCCTGCGGCAAGCCGGACGGCTTCAGCACCACCATCGCGGTCCGCGGCAACAAGGCCAAGGAGGTCAACTCCGCGGTGGCGCTGCAGAACGCGCTCAAGGCGGTCGGCATCACCGTCACCGTCGACCAGTACGACGGCAAGCTGATCTCCTCGGTCATCGGCTCGCCCGAGGTGGTCAAGACCAAGGGCTACGGCCTGATCGTGATGGGCTGGGGCGCCGACTACCCGACCGGCTCCGGCTTCCTCCAGCCGCTGGTCGACGGCCGCTTCATCACCAGCAACGGCAACAACAACTACTCCGAGATCAACGACCCGGAGATCAACGGCTGGTTCGACCAGGCCGCCCAGGAGAGCGACCCGGCCAAGGCCGCCGAGATCTACAAGAAGATCAACCACAAGGTGGTCGACGGCGCCTACTACCTGCCGATCGTCGCCGACAAGGCCCTGAACTGGCGCAACCCGCGCCTGACCAACGTCTACATCACCGACGCCTTCGGCGAGGTGGACTTCCAGGCGCTCGGCGTCTCCGACGGCAAGTGACCTGACCCGCCCCCTAGTTCGAACCGCTAGTCCGAAGGGCAGGTGAAGGCCCTGCCCGAGCCGGCCGCGGCACCCCCACCGGGGCGCCCGGCCGGCCCGCGGCAGGGCCGACCGCAGTGCTCGTGTATATCTTCAGGCGGCTGATCAACGTCGTCTTCATGCTGTTGGTGGTCGCCGCGGTGACCTTCGGCATCTTCTTCATGGTGCCGAAACTCACCGGGACCGACCCCGCGATGCTCTACGTGGGCAAGATCGCGGACAAGGCGGCGATCGAGGGCATCCGCCACAAGATGGGCCTCGACAAGTCGATCATCGAACAGTTCTGGCTCTTCCTGCGCGGGGTGTTCGCCGGTCGCGACTACAACGCCGGCGTCGACATGACCCACTGCGCGGCCCCCTGCCTGGGCTACTCGTTCAAGACCGAGCAGGCGGTCTGGCCGCTGCTGCTCAACCGGGTCGGCGTCGACTTCTCGCTGGCCATCGGGGCCTCCGTGCTCTGGCTGGTGTTCGGCACCGCCACCGGCGTGATCTCCGCGCTGCGCCGCGGCACCGCCCTGGACCGCATCACCATGACCGTCGCGCTGGCCGGCGTCTCGCTGCCGATGTACTTCACCGGCCTGGTCGCGCTCGCGGTCTTCGTCAACCAACTGGGCTGGTTCCCCAACAGCTACACCGACTTCACGGACGATCCGGTCTCCTGGTTCCAGGGGCTGGTGCTGCCCTGGGTGACGCTGGCCTTCCTGTTCGCCGCGACCTACGCCAGACTCAGCCGGGCCACCCTGCTGGAAGTCCTCGGCGAGGACTACATCCGCACCGCGCGCGCCAAGGGGCTCAAGGAGCCGGTGGTCATCGGCAAGCACGCCCTGCGCTCCACGATGACCCCGATCCTGACCATCTTCGGCATGGACCTCGGCGCCCTGCTCGGCGGCGCGGTGCTCACCGAGAAGACCTTCAACCTGCGCGGGCTCGGCTACGAGGCGGTCACCTCGATCCAGTCCAGCGACCTCCCGGTGATCATGGGCGTGACCCTGTTCGCCGCGTTCTTCATCATCGTGGCCAACCTCGTGGTTGACCTGCTGTACGCCGTCGTCGACCCCCGGGTGAGGCTGACATGAGCAACACCGAGAAGCCTTTCCTCTCCGTCCGCGACCTGAAGGTGCACTTCCCCACCGACGACGGGCTGGTCAAGTCCGTCAACGGGCTGAGCTTCGACCTGGAGCGCGGCAGGACGCTCGGCATCGTCGGCGAGTCCGGCTCCGGCAAGTCCGTCACCTCGCTGTCGATCATGGGCCTGCACCGGACCGGCACCAAGCGCGGCGCCCCGCGGATCAGCGGCGAGATCTGGCTCGACGGCGAGGAGCTGATCGCGGCCGGCCCCGACCGGGTGCGCAAGCTGCGCGGCCAGAAGATGGCGATGATCTTCCAGGACCCGCTGACCGCGATGCACCCCTACTTCACGGTCGGCGCCCAGATCGTCGAGGGCTACCGCGCCCACCACCCCGGCGTCTCCAAGAAGGACGCCCGCAAGCGCGCCGTCGAGATGCTCGACCGGGTCGGCATCCCGCAGCCCGACAAGCGGGTCGACAACTACCCGCACGAGTTCTCCGGCGGCATGCGCCAGCGCGCCATGATCGCGATGGCGCTGGTCAACGACCCCTCGCTGCTGATCGCCGACGAGCCGACCACCGCCCTCGACGTCACCGTCCAGGCGCAGATCCTCGACCTGATCCGCGACCTGCAGAAGGAGTTCGGCTCGGCGGTCGTCATCATCACCCACGACCTGGGCGTGGTCGCCGAACTCGCCGACGACATCCTGGTCATGTACGGCGGCAAGCCCATCGAGCGCGGCCCCGCCGCCACCATCTTCGAATCCCCCGAGCACCCCTACACCTGGGGCCTGCTCGGCTCGATGCCCCGCCTCGACCGGGAGCTCCAGGACCGGCTGGTCCCGGTCAAGGGCACCCCGCCGAGCCTGATCAACGTGCCGTCCGGCTGCGCCTTCCACCCGCGCTGCCCGTACGCCGAGCTCACCGGCGGCCGCTCCACCACCGAGGTGCCCGTGCTCGCCGAGGCCGCACCCCGGCACCACGCCGCCTGCCACCTGCCGATCGCCGAACGCCACCGGATCTTCACCGAAGAGATCGCGCCCCGGCTGTGAGCACGTACCACCCATTTGGAGAGCAGTCATGACGGACAGCCAGGCGGCGGTGCCGCAGCTCGCGAAGGTGCCCGCGCAGGCGTCGGCGCAAGCCTCCGGGCCCGACCGCGAACCCCTGCTGAGGGTCACCGGGCTGACCCGGCACTTCCCGGTCACCAAGGGGCTGCTGAAGCGCCAGGTCGGCGCGGTGCGGGCGGTCGACGGCATCGACTTCGCGGTCAACGCCGGCGAGACCCTCGGCGTGGTCGGCGAGTCCGGCTGCGGCAAGTCCACCATGGGGCGCCTGGTCACCCGGCTGGACGAACCCACCGGCGGCCGGATCGAGTTCGAGGGCACCGACATCACCCACCTGGGCACCGCGGCGATGCGGCCGTTCCGGCGCGACATCCAGATGATCTTCCAGGACCCGTACTCCTCGCTGAACCCCCGGCACACCATCGGCACCATCGTCGGCGCCCCCTTCCGGCTCCAGAAGGTCGCCACCGAACACGGCGTCAAGCGGGCCGTCCAGGACCTCCTGGAGCTGTGCGGGCTCAGCCCCGAGCACTACAACCGCTACCCGCACGAGTTCTCCGGCGGCCAGCGCCAGCGCATCGGCATCGCCCGCGCCCTGGCCCTGCGCCCCAAGATGATCGTGGCCGACGAACCGGTCTCCGCGCTGGACGTCTCCATCCAGGCCCAGGTGGTCAACCTGCTGGACGACCTCCAGAAGGAGCTCGGCCTCACCTACCTGATCATCGCGCACGACCTCTCGGTCGTCCGGCACGTCTCGGACCGGGTCGCCGTCATGTACCTCGGCAAGGTCGTCGAGATCGCCGACCGGGACGCGCTCTACGCCCGCCCGATGCACCCCTACACCAACGCCCTGATGTCCGCGGTGCCCGTTCCCGACCCGCGCCGCAAGGAGCGCCGCGAGCGCATCCTGCTCACCGGCGACGTGCCCTCCCCGCTCAACCCGCCGTCCGGCTGCCGCTTCCGCACCCGCTGCTGGAAGGCCCAGGACGTCTGCGCGAGCCAGGAGCCGCCGCTCGCCACCACCGGCACCGGGCACCAGGTGGCCTGCCACTTCCCGGAGAACGCCGCCGAGTAGCACTCCTCGTCCGTTCCCGGGGCCCGTCCGGGGGGAGCCACCGCTCTCCCGGGCGGGCCCCGCCGTTCGTGCGCCCGGCGGTCGGGCCGGGAGGGTGCCCGGCGGTCAGGCCGGGTGGGGCGGCTGCTGGACGAAGGGCAGGAAGAGGTCCGCGGTGGCCTCGGCGTGGACGGTGAACTGCTCGCGGGCGCGGGCCGGGTCGCGGGCCTCGATGGCGGCGGCGAGGGCGCGGTGGCGCTGGTCGGGGGTGCTGCGGGCCCCGGTGCCGCCGGGGTGGTTGGCGAGCAGCCTGGTCAGCTCGTGCTGGATGCCCTGCTCGGCCTCCAACAGGCGCTTGGAGCCGGACAGTTCGGCGATGTGCAGGTGCAGGCAGGCGTCCGCGGTGCGGTACGCCTCGGCGTCGGCGACGGCCGCGTCGGCGGCGGTCTCCAGCTCGCGCATCCTGGCCAGCCCCGCCGCGGAGGCCCGGCGGGCGGCCCGGGCGGACGCCTCCCCGGACACGGCGATCCGCCAGGCCGTCAGCTCCTCGATGTCGGCGCGGGTGTACGGGTGGAGGGCGGTCAGCTCCCCGATGCGGGCGAGGACGCCGGGGACGACGTAGGTGCCGGCGCCGTGGCCGCGCCGGGTCTCGATCAGGCCGTCCTCGCGCAGCACCGCCATCGAGTGGCGGATCGTCATCACGGCGACCCCGAAGAGCTCGGCCAGGGCCTTCTCCGGCGGCAGGCGGTCGCCCCCGACCAGGAGCCGCGCGCCGATCAGTTCGCCGAGCCGGCGGGCGATGGCCTCGGCGGCCCCGGCCGAACGCACCGGCTCGATGTGCTGGGTCCAGCTCTTGCCATCCATGAAATCTATCTTCTAGATTTCGCATCTCGTTGGCAAGCCGCTTCACGAGCCGTTCCACCAGCCGTCCACTGGAGAGTCACATGAGCACCACCGGCCACCCAGCACCTCTGATCGGGATACCCGTGCGCCTCAGCGACGGCGACGCGCCGGGCGCCGACGAGCGCATCGGCGAGGCGAACCGGATCTTCGAGCAGGTCGTCGCCCTCGTCCGGGCCGCCGGCGCCGAACCCGTCCTGCTGGAGCCGCACTCCGGGGACGGCCCGCCGGACGGGCGGCTGGCCGGCTGCGCGGGCTTCGTGGTGCCCGGCGGCGGGGACGTCGACCCGGCCCTGTACGGCGCCGACCCCGGCCACCCGGCGCTGTACGACGTCAACCCCGCCCAGGACCGGCTGGACATCGCGGTGCTCCGGCACGCCCTGGACAACCGGCGGCCGGTGCTCGGGATCTGCCGAGGCATGCAGCTGCTGAACGTCCTGCGCGGCGGGACCCTCCACGTCGACCTGGCGCCGACCGCCGTCACGCACAACCCGGAGCCCGGCACCGAGTGGGCCGTCCACGAGGTCGAGCTGTCGGCGGGCAGCGCGCTGGCCGGGGCCTTCGGGCGCGACCGGATCGCGGTGGCGTCCGGCCACCACCAGGCGGTGGACCGGGTGGGCGAGGGGCTGCGGGTGTCGGGCCGGGCCGACGACGGGTGCGTGGAGGCCGTCGAGGCGACCGCCGACCCGCGGTCCGCCTGGGCCGTCGGCGTCCAGTGGCACCCGGAGGCGCTCGTACCGGATCCGGAGCTCCGGCTGCCGCTGTTCCGCGCGCTGCTGGCCCAGGTGGAGGCGGAGGCGGACGTCCGCCGGAAGGCGGAGGTGCGGTCGTGAGCGGCACCGGGGAACACACGGGCACGGGCGCCGGCGCCGGCCTGCTGCACGGCAGCGACCGCGGCGGCGAGCGCGACAGCGGCAGTGACCGCGGCAGTGACAGCGAGCGCGGCAGCGGGCACGGGGGCGGGCCGCAGCTGTCGCGGAGCCTGCTCAGCCGCCACATGACCATGATCAGCATCGGCGGCGCGGTCGGCGCCGGGCTGTTCGTCGGCTCGGGCGTGAGCATCCAGCAGGCGGGGCCGGGCATCCTGATCGCCTACGCGCTGACGGCCGCGATCGTGGTGGTCGTCATGCGGATGCTCGCCGAGATGTCCGTCACCCGCCCCGACACCGGCGCCTTCGCGGTGTACGGCCGGCTGGCGTTCGGCCGCTGGGCCGGGTTCGCCAGCGGCTGGATCTACTGGGTCGGCTGGCCGCTGGGCATGTGCATCGAGTCCATCGCGGCCGGGCGGATCGTGCACGGCTGGCTCCCGGCGCTCCCGGTCTGGCTGGTCGCCCTGCTGATGCTCGGCACGGTGACCGCCGTGAACCTCGTCTCCGTGCGCGCCTACGGCGAGATGGAGTTCTGGGTGGTGTGGATCAAGGTCGCGGTGGTCGCGCTGTTCATCGCCGTCGGCCTGGCCGCGGTGGCCGGCCTGCTGCCGGGCACGCCCGCGCCCGGCACCGGGAACCTGCTGGGCCAGGGGGGCTTCCTCCCGATGGGCTTCAGCGGCGTCGTGATCGCCACCTCCGGCGCGATGTTCTCCTTCTCCGGCACCGAGATCGTGACCATCGCCGCGGGCGAGGCCGAGGACGCCGCCGCGGCGATCCGCAAGAGCACCCGCACCATCATGTGGCGGGTCACCGTCTTCTACCTCGGCTCGCTCTCCGTCGTCGTCCTGCTCCTGCCCTGGAACAGCGCCGCCGTCGGCGAGAGCCCGTTCGCCGCGACCCTCGACCACCTCGGCGTGCCCGGCGCCTCCACGGTGCTGAACGCCGTGCTGTTCGCGGCGATGCTCTCCACCATGAACTCCCAGGTCTACGCCAGCTCCCGGATGCTGTTCGCGCTGGCCCGGGACCGCGACGCGCCGTCCCTGTTCGCCCGGATCTCCCGGCGCGGGGCGCCGCACACGGCGATTCTGTTCACCTCCGCGCTCGCGGGGCTCTGCCTGGTCCTCCAGGTCCTCCACCCCACGACTGCCTTCGGCAGGCTGGTGGACGTCACCGGCGACACCGTCTACGTCACCTGGATCGGCATCGCCGCCGCCCACCTGGTGCTCGGCCGCCGGGACCGCTCCGGCGGACGCCGCCCCGCCCCCGGCACCGCCGTCTGGCTGTTTCCGGGCCTCACCTGGGCGGCCCTGCTCGCCCTGCTCGCGCTGTACGCCGTGATGATCGTCCTGGCCGACTCCCGGGCGGACGCCCTGCTGGCCCTGGCGCTCACCGCGGCCGTCTCCCTCACCGGGCTGTGGCTCCAGCGCAAGCAGCCGTCGACCGCCTGAACGCGCGGCCCGTCACGGCCCGTCACGGCAGGCCCCGGCCGTCCGGGCGGAGGGCTGACGGTGGCGGGTGGCAGGCTGGGCCGCATGTTGGAGATCGTGGTGCAGGACAGGTCGGGGCGGGTCGGCGTCCGGGTCTCGGAGGACGAACTTCGGGACCTGGTACGGGACATGGGGCAGTGGAAGGGTTCCTTCCTGGTGCTCCAGCGGGTGCCGGACCTGCCGGACACCTACGCGCAGGCGTGCCCGGAGGACGGCGCCTGGACGGTCGAGTACCGGGACGGCGCGCGGTCGCGGCACTTCGGGGTGCGGGTGGGCGAGCTGGAGCGGGTCGCCGAGCTGCTGACCGGGTGGGCCCGGCAGGACGCGGACTGGGCGGCGGGGGAGGAGTGGGAGCGGATCGACTTCGGCCCGGACCCGGAGCCCGCGCCGCTGGAGCTCCCGGCGGAGGACGAGGAGAGCCTGCTGGAGACGCTGCGGCTGCAACTGGCGGGCGGGTACGCGACGTTGGCGCAACTGGCCGAGACCGCCGAGGAGTACCTCGTCCGGGACGGTCACCGACCGGTCAGCGCGGAGCAGGCCGGACGGCTGGTCGACCGGATGTGGCTGGAGCGGGTCGCCGAGCAGCGCACCTGGGTCGGCGAGACCGACCCGGAGCGGCTGGCCCGTGCGTTCGTCGCGCTGCAGGCGACCGGGATCACCGCCCGGGAGAACTTCACCTGCTGCCGCAGCTGCGGCAACGGCGAGATCGGCGCGGAGGACCCGCAGGCCCGCGGCTTCGTCTACTTCCACTCCCAGTGCACCGAGCACGCCGTCCTCGGCCACGGCCTGTCGCTGTACTACGGCGGCTTCGACGGCTCCTCGGAGACCACCGCCGCCGTCGGCCACGAGGTGGCGGCGGCGCTGCGCGCCGTCGGTCTCACGG
>NZ_JBHUWH010000016.1:0-41119 GCF_042670125.1 Kitasatospora sp. NPDC057198
GTGGTGCGGGGGGCCACGGGGTCAGCGGGAGTTGACGAGCAGGCCGCGGCTGCGCAGGACGTGGCGCTCCAGCGGGGAGAAGAACAGCAGGTCGATGGCGACGCCGACGAACAGGATCAGCAGGATGCCGAGCAGCACGCCGGACATGTTGGAGAACTCGCGCTGGTTCTCCAGGTACCGGCCGAGGCCGAGGCCCAGGTCGGGGGAGGCGGCGATGAGTTCGGCGGCCATCAGCGAGCGCCAGGAGAAGGCCCAGCCCTGCTTGAGCCCGGCCAGGTAGCCGGGGAGGGCGGCGGGCAGCAGGACGTGGCGGGCGCCGCGCAGGCCGGTCGCGCCGAGGGTCTGGCCGGCCCGCAGGTAGATCGGCGGGACCTGGTCGATGCCGCTGATCAGGCCGTTGGCGATGGAGGGGACGGCGCCGAGCAGGATCACCGCGTACATCGCGGAGTTGGTGATGCCGAGCCAGATGATCGCGGCCGGGACCCAGGCCACCGAGGGCAGCGACTGCAGGCCGGAGAGGACCGGGCCGAGCGCGGCCCGGACCGGCTTGATCCGGGCGACGACCAAGCCGATCGGGGTGCCGATGGCGACGGAGAGCGCGAAGCCGGACAGGCCGCGCCACACGCTGGTCCAGATGATCGAGAACAGCGTTCCGGCGTACCAGAGCTCGGTGAGCGAGTGCCAGACGTCGGCGGGGCTGGGGAGCTTGTCGGGGGTGGTGAGGTCGAGGCTGTAGGCGAGCTGCCAGACGGCCAGGACCAGCACCACGCCGAGGACCGGCGGCAGGACCTTCTGGCGCAGCACGGTGGAGAGCGGGGTGCGCTGCGTCTGGACGGTCTCCAGGGCGTCGAGGCCGGCCTCGACGCTCGCGGACTCGGCGGACCCGGCGGACCCGGCGTCCTTGGCGGACCCGGTGTTCTCGGCGTCCTCGGCGAGGGGGGCGGCGGCGGTGTCAGTGCTGGACATGGCGGCGGATCTCCCCACGCAGTTCTTCGGTGATCTCGATGGACAGGTCCGCGACCCCGGCCGATTCGATCCGGCGGGGCTGGGGCAGGTCGATGCGCCACTCCTTGGCGACCCGGCCGGGGCGGGAGGAGAGCAGCACGACGCGCTGGGCGAGGCGGACGGCCTCGCGGACGTTGTGGGTGACGAACAGGACGGCGAGCTGCTTCTCCGCCCAGATCCGGGTGATCTCGTCGTGCAGGACGTCGCGGGTGATGGCGTCGAGCGCGGCGAACGGCTCGTCCATCAGCAGCACCTGGGAGCCCTGGGCGAGCGAGCGGGCCAGCGCGACGCGCTGGCGCATGCCGCCGGACAGCTCGTGGACGCGCTTCTTGTACGAGCCCTTGAGGCGGACGAGTTCGAGCAGCCGCTCGGCCTCGGGGCGGCGCTCCTCCTTGGGGACGCCGGCCAGCCGCAGGGCCAGTTCGATGTTTCGGCCGGCGGTGAGCCAGGGGAACAGCGCGTGGTCCTGGAACATCAGGGCGGGGCGGCCGCCGGGCACCTCGATGGTGCCGGAGGTGGGCCTGTCCAGGCCGGCCACCAGGTTGAGCAGGGTGGACTTGCCGCAGCCGGAGGCGCCGAGCAGGGTGACGAACTCGCCGGGTGCGACGGTGAGGTTGATGTCCTCCAGCACCGGTGCGGCGGTGCCGGGGCGGCCGAAGGTCTTGTGCACGTGCGAGATCCGGACGGCGGTGTCGCCGTCCGGGCGGCCCGCGCCGGCGGCGTCGGGCGAGGTGGTCAGTGCCGTGGTCACGGGCACCTCCTGCGGGTGTGGTTCCGGGCAGGGCGGGGATCGGTGTCCGGGGTCCGGCCCCGCGGCCCGCCCGGTGAGTGGGCATCGGTTGGGCGGGCGCGGGGCGCGGACCTCGGGGCCTGGGAGGAGAGGACTTACCTGGTGCCCAGACCGGCGTCGTCGACGGCGGGCTGGTTGTTCTCCTTCAGCACCTTGTTGAGCAGGGTCAGGTCGTAGATCCCGGCCAGGTTCGGCTTCTTGAGGAGGCCGGCGGTGACGGCGTGGTCGGCCTCGGCCTGCAGGGTGCCGGCCAGCGGGTCGTCGATGAAGTCGATGTCCTGCCAGGCCGGGTCGAGGATCGCGGCGTCCAGCGAGTTGCCCGCGTCGGCCTTGATCCGGGCGTTGGCGACGTCCTTGGCCTGGTCCGGGTTGGCCTTGATCCAGGCGTTGGTCCTCACCGAGCCGCGCAGCACGGCCTCCACGACGTCCGGGTGCTCCTTGAGGAACTTCTGCGAGACGATCAGGTTGGTGATGACGAACTTCTTGTCCGGCCAGACGTCCTTCTCGTTGAGCAGGACCTTCGCGCCGAGGGTGACCAGCTTGGAGGCGGTCGGCTCGGGCACCCACGCGCCGTCGATGGAGCCGGACTTGTAGGCGTCGGGGGTGACCTTGTTGTCGGTGCGGAGCACCTTCACGTCGCCGTCGCCGGTCTGGGCGTCGACCTTGTAGCCCTTCTCCGCCAGGTAGTTGAGCAGGGCGACGTCCTGGGTGTTGCCGAGCTGCGGGGTGGCGATCTTCTTGCCCTTGAGGTCGTCCAGGGTGTTGATCTTCTCCGGGTTGACGACCAGCTTGACGCCGCCGGAGGCCGAACCGCTGATGATCCTCAGCGACTTGCCCTCGGACTTGGTGAACCCGTTGATGGCGGGGGAGGGGCCGATCCAGCCGATGTCGATCGAGCCGGCGTTCAGCGCCTCGATCTCGGCCGGGCCGGCGTTGAAGACCTGGGCCTTGATCCGGGTGCCGCCCAGCTCCTGCTGGATGATGCCCTGCTGGAGGCCGACCAGCGCGGTGCCGTGGGTGAGGTTGGCGAAGTAGCCGATCTTCACGGTGTCCACGGACAGCTTCGCGCCGGTCGCGGCCGGGGCGGCGGAGGACTTGTCCTCGCTCTTGGAGCCGTAGCCGCAGGCCGACAGCAGGCCGGCGGTGGTCAGCACGGCGACGGCCGCGACGGCGGCGCGTCTGATCCGGCCTGCGCGGGGGCGTGCGGGGGTATGGGTGGACTGGGGGATCGGTGCCATGGGAGGTGTCCCGTTCGCTGGAGGAGGAATGGTCGTGCCTGACCGGGGCCGGGCCGCCTCCGCCGTGCCTGCTGTGGGGAGGAACGGCGGCGTGCGGGCCCGGTGACAGGGGCTCAGCGCCCCTGCCCGCCCCCACATCGGGTCAGGCCGCCCTGGCCGCTGCCGAGGACGCCGCTGCCGATGCGGCCGCCTTCCTTGTCCATGCCCGAGAACGCCTCGCTGGGCATCAGACCCAGTCCTCCTCTGCCGGAGCGTCAGGTGCGTCGGTGGTGCTGACGGTGTCGAACGCCTCGCCCGCCATGCCGGCGGTGAGCGTGGTGCCGTCGGACGGGTCGATCAGGACGAACGAGCCCGTGCGGCGGTTGTCGGTGTAGTCGTCGAGGGCCAGCGGCTCGGCGGTGCGCAGCACCACGTGGCCGATGTCGTTGACGTTCAACCCCTCGGCGCCGGAGCGCTGTTCGAGCGAGTCGATGTCGATCCGGTACGAGATCTCCTTGACGAGGGCGCGCACCGTGCGGGTGGTGTGCTTGAGCAGCACCTTCGCGCCGACGTGCAGCGGGCGCTCGTTCAGGTGGCAGACCGTGGCCTCGACGTCCTTGGTGGGGACGGGCACCCGGCCGGCCGCGATTAGGTCGCCGCGGGAGATGTCGATGTCGTCCGCGAGGCGGACCGTCACCGACTGCGGGGCCCAGGCGATCTCGGTGGCGGTGCCGAGCGCGTCGATCGCCGCGACGGTGGAGGTGTGGCCCGAGGGCAGCACCGTCACCGCGTCGCCGACCCGCAGCACGCCGGAGGCCAGCTGGCCCGCGTAGCCGCGGTAGTCGTGGAACTCCTCGCTCTGCGGCCGGATCACGTACTGGACCGGGAAGCGGGCCGGTTCGGCGCTCGGGTCGGTGCCGACCGGCACCGTCTCCAGGTGCTCCAGCAGCGTCGGGCCGCCGTACCAGTCCATGTTCGCCGAGGGCTCGACCACGTTGTCGCCGGCCAGCGCCGAGATCGGCACCGCCACGACGTCCTTGACCCCGAGCGAGGCCGCGTACGCGGTGAACTCCTCGGCGATGGCGGCGAACACCGGCTCCGCGTAGTCGACCAGGTCCATCTTGTTGACGGCCAGCACCACGTGCGGGACGCGCAGCAGGGCGGCGACCGCGGCGTGCCGGCGGGTCTGCTCGACCACGCCGTTGCGGGCGTCGACCAGCACCACGGCCAGCTCGGCGGTGGACGCGCCGGTCACCATGTTGCGGGTGTACTGCACGTGGCCGGGGGTGTCGGCGAGGATGAACCGGCGCCGGGCGGTGGCGAAGTAGCGGTACGCCACGTCGATGGTGATGCCCTGCTCGCGCTCGGCGCGCAGGCCGTCGGTCAGCAGCGCCAGGTCGGGGGCCTCCTGGCCGCGCCGGCGGGAGGCGTGCTCGACGGCCTCCAGCTGGTCGGCCAGCACCGACTTGGAGTCGTGCAGCAGCCGGCCCACCAGCGTGGACTTGCCGTCGTCGACGGAGCCCGCGGTGGCGAAGCGCAGCAGCGAGGTGGCGGTGCCGGTCTGGGTCGTGCCGGCCTGGGTGGTGCTCATGCTTAGAAGTACCCCTCGCGCTTGCGGTCCTCCATGGCGGCCTCGGACATCTTGTCGTCGGCGCGCGTCGCCCCTCGTTCGGTGAGGCGGGAGGCGGCGATCTCGGTGATCACGGCCTCGATGGTGTCGGCGTCGGAGTCGACCGCGCCGGTGCAGGACATGTCGCCCACCGTGCGGTAGCGCACCAGGCGGGTCTCGACCGGCTCGCTCTCCTTCGGGCCGCCCCACTCGCCGGCGGTCAGCCACATGCCGTCGCGCTTGAACACCTCGCGGTGGTGGGCGTAGTAGATCTCCGGCAGCTCGATGCCCTCGCGCTCGATGTACTGCCACACGTCCAGCTCGGTCCAGTTGGACAGCGGGAAGACCCGGACGTGCTCGCCGACCGCGTGCCGGCCGTTGTACAGCGACCACAGCTCGGGGCGCTGGCGGCGCGGGTCCCAGGCGCCGAACTCGTCGCGCAGCGAGAAGACGCGCTCCTTGGCGCGGGCCTTCTCCTCGTCGCGGCGGCCGCCGCCGAACACGGCGTCGAACTTGTTCGACTCGATGCCGTCCAGCAGCGGGACGGTCTGCAGCGGGTTGCGCAGCCCGTCGGCGCGCTCGCGCAGTACGCCGCGGTCGATGTAGTCCTGCACCGCGGCGACGTGCAGCCGCAGGTTGTGCTTGGCGACCGCGCGGTCCCGGTAGGCCAGCACCTCGGGGAAGTTGTGCCCGGTGTCCACGTGCAGCAGGGCGAAGGGCACCGGCGCGGGCGCGAACGCCTTCAGCGCCAGGTGCAGCATCACGATGGAGTCCTTGCCGCCGGAGAACAGGATCACCGGCCGCTCGAACTCGCCCGCGACCTCGCGGAAGATGTGCACCGACTCCGCCTCGAGGGCGTCCAGGTGGGACAGCGCGTAGGGCGTGTCCTCGGTCCGGAACAGGCGCTGGGTGGTGACGGTCATGCCAAGCCCCTCTCGGTCAGGAAGGCGTGCAGTTCGGCGGCGGACTCGGCCACCGTGCGGCCCTGCGTCTGCAGGCGCAGCTCCGGCTTCTCGGGGGCCTCGTACGGGTCGTCGACCCCGGTCAGCCCGGAGATCTCGCCGGCCGCCTGCTTGGCGTACAGGCCCTTGACGTCCCGCTCGGAGCAGAGCTCGACCGGGGTGGCGACGTGGATCTCCAGGAACTCGGTGCCGTTCGCGGCGTGCCGCTCGCGCACCGCGGCGCGGGAGTCGGCGAACGGGGCGATCACCGGGGCGAGCACCTTGACGCCGTTGGCGGCCAGCTTCTCGGCGACGAAGCCGATCCGGGTCACGTTGGTGTGCCGGTCCTCGCGGGTGAAGCCCAGGCCCTTGGAGAGGAACTCGCGGATCTCGTCACCGTCCAGCACCTCGACCCGGTGGCCCTCGGCGCGCAGCCGCTCGGCCAGCGCGAACGCGAGGGTGGTCTTGCCCGCGCTGGGCAGGCCGGTCAGCCACACGGTGGCGCCGCGCTCGCGGCCCGCGGCCAGAGTGTCGGCGGTGGTCACGGTGGTTACTCCTGAAGGTCGGTGACGGTGGTTCATGCGGAGGCGGCTCAGAGGTGGATGCCGCACTCGGTCTTGCCGGAGCCCGCCCAGCGGCCGGCCCGGCCCTCCTCGCCCTCGCCGGGCTTGGCGGTGCAGGACAGCGGCGAGCAGCCGATCGAGGTGTAGCCCTCCCACAGCAGCGGGTTCAGCAGCACCCCGTTGGCCTGGACGTACGCGTCCACGTCGTCCTGCGTCCAGCGGGCGATCGGGGCGATCTTCACCTTGCGGCGCTTGGCGTCCCAGGCCACCACGGGGGTGTTGGCGCGGGACGGCGACTCGTCGCGGCGCAGGCCGGTCGCCCAGGCGTCGTAGGCGCCCAGGCCGCGGTTCAGCGGCTCGACCTTGCGCAGCGAGCAGCACAGGTCCGGGTCCCGGTCGTGCAGGTTCGGCCCGTACTGGGCGTCCTGCTCGGCCACGGTGAGCTTCGGGGTCAGCGTGATCACGTTGACCGGCATGGTCGCGGCGACCGCGTCCCGGGTGCCGATGGTCTCCGGGAAGTGGTAGCCGGTGTCCAGGAAGACCACGTCCACGCCGGGCAGCGCGGTGGAGGCCAGGTGGGCGACCACCGCGTCCTCCATCGAGGACGTCACGCAGAACCGCTTGCCGAAGGTGTCGGCCGCCCAGCGCAGCACTTCCTGCGCGGTGGCCTCCTCCAGCTCGCGGCCCGCGGCGACGGCTATCGCCTCGTAGTCAGTCGCGGTCGTCATGTCCGTTACCCCCGTGGTTCGTTGACAGCAGGCCGAGGAACTTCAACTGGAAGCCCCGGCGGCACGCCCGGCATTCCCACGCGCCGTGGCCGCCCTCGGACGGGCGCAGGTCCTCGTCCCCGCAGTACGGGCAGTAGAAGGGGGCCGCGCGCTCGCTCACGACAGCTGCTCCTCGGTGGCCCGGACCGCCCACTGGGCGAACCGCTCGCCGTCCTGCCGGTCCGCCTGGTAGCGGGTCAGCAGGCGCTCGACGTAGTCGGGCAGTTCGGCGCTGGTGACCTTCAGGCCGCGGATCTTGCGGCCGAAGGCGGCGTTCTCGAAGCCGAGCGAGCCGCCCAGGTGCACCTGGAAGCCCTCGACCTGCCGGCCGTCGGCGTCGGTGACCAGCTGGCCCTTGAGGCCGATGTCGGCGGTCTGGATCCGGGCGCAGGCGTTCGGGCAGCCGTTGATGTTGATGCTCAGCGGCTCGTCGAACTCCGGCAGGCGGCGCTCCAGTTCGTCGATCAGGGTGCGGCCGCGGTCCTTGGTGTCGACGATCGCGAGCTTGCAGTACTCGATGCCGGTGCAGGCCAGCGTGCCGCGGCGGAAGGTGGACGGCTTGACCCGCAGGTCCAGCGCCTCCAGGCCGGCCACCAGCGACTCGACCCGGTCCGCGGCGACGTCCAGCACGATCAGCTTCTGCTCGACCGTGGTGGCGACCCGGTCCGAGCCGTGCTCGGCGGCCAGGTCGGCGATCTGCTGGATCAGCTTGCCGTTGAGGCGGCCGACCTTCGGGGCGAAGCCGACGTAGAACCTGCCGTCGTTCTGCGGGTGCACGCCGACGTGGTCGCGCCAGCGGTCCGCGGGCTGCTCGGGGGCCGGGCCGTCGACCAGTTCGCGCTCCAGGTACTCGTCCTGGAGCACCTGGCGGAACTTCGCCACGCCCCAGTCGGCGACCAGGAACTTCAACCGGGCCCGGTTGCGCAGGCGGCGGTAGCCGTAGTCGCGGAAGATGCCGACCACGCCGGCCCAGACGTCCGGGACGTCCTCCAGCGGTACCCAGGCGCCCAGCCGGACGCCCAGCTTCGGGTTGGTGGACAGGCCGCCGCCGACCCACAGGTCGAAGCCCGGACCGTGCTCGGGGTGGACCACGCCGACGAAGGCGATGTCGTTGATCTCGTGCACCACGTCAAGCAGCGGGGAGCCGGAGATCGCGGTCTTGAACTTGCGCGGCAGGTTGGAGAATTCCTTGTTGCCGATGTACTTGCGGTTGATCTCGTCGATCGCCGGGGAGCCGTCGATGATCTCGTCGGCGGCGATCCCGGCCACCGGCGAGCCGATCACCACGCGCGGGCAGTCGCCGCACGCCTCGGTGGTGGACAGGCCGACCGACTCCAGCTTCTCCCAGATCGCCGGGACGTCCTCGATCCGCACCCAGTGGTACTGGACGTTCTGGCGGTCCGTCACGTCGGCGGTGCCGCGGGCGTACTGCTCGGACGCCTCGCCGATGGCGCGCAGCTGCGCGACCGTCAGCTGGCCGCCGTCGATGCGCACCCGCATCATGAAGAACTCGTCCTCGAGCTCGTGCGGCTCCAGGACGGCGGTGCGGCCGCCGTCGATGCCCTGCCGGCGCTGGGTGTACAGGCCCCACCAGCGCATCCGGCCGCGCAGGTCCGCCGGGTCGATCGACTGGAAGCCGCCCTTGGAGTAGATCGTCTCGATGCGTGTCCGCACGTTGAGACCGTCGTCGTCCTTCTTGAGCTGCTCGTTGGCGTTCAGCGGCGTGTAGTGGCCCATCGCCCACTGGCCCTCGCCGCGGTGGCGGGTCACCTTGCGGGCGGCGGGGCGGGCCGCGGGGGCGGCGCCGGCCTGAGGCTCGACCGTTTCGGGAGTGCGGGCCATGGTGTCAGTCCTTTGAGCGGCTTGGCGGGTGCGAGGTGCTGGCGGCCCCGGACGCGCTCCGCTCCCACCTGCGGCGTTCTACGCAGGCGGCGGGAGGGGGTGACGCTGGCCGGGCAGGGTCTTGCGCACATCCGCGACGGCGGGGATGGCGCCGGTGCGGTGCGGCGTACGGAGGGCTCAGGTCACCGGACAGATGGCGCTGGACACGCGAAGGAGGTCGACGTGGAGTCGGCCAACTAGGGTGGTTCCGGCGCTAGACATGGCAAGAGATTCGCACGGCGAGCGACTCGCGGTCCACTAACGTCCGCATCCTGGACTCCAACGTTCCGAATGCTGGGACGACATCCGGGTCGGGGCTGCTCCGGGCCCCGCCCGCCGCCGGTCCGGTCCGACGGCGCGCCGGTCGCCCGGCCCCGGGCCGATACCGTAGGGGCGTGCAAGGAGCAGGCAGTACCCCCCACCCGGCCGGAGCGCCCGGCCCGACCGGCGAACGGCCCCCCCGCCGCCGCGGCGGACGGCGCCGCGCCGCCAAGCGAACCACCTGGTACGGCACCCTGTGGGCGCTGGTGAAGGACACCACCAACACCTGCGTCGAGTACCGGGTGACCGGGCTCGCCGCCGAGGCGGCCTTCTTCACCCTGCTCTCGATCCCGCCGCTGCTGCTCTGCCTGGCCGGCACCCTCGGCTACCTCGACGACATCCTCGGGGCCGGGACGATCGACAAGCTCAAGCACGACATCGTCTCAGCAGCTGGGACGGTGCTCTCACCGAGCTCGATCGACCAGATCGTCCAACCCCTGCTGAACGACGTCTTCGACAGCGCCCGGCCCGACCTGATCTCGATCGGCTTCCTGCTCTCGCTCTGGTCCGGATCCCGGGCGCTGTACATCTTCATCGACACCATCACCGTCATGTACGGCCTCGACGGCAAGCGCGGCCTGGTCAAGACCCGGCTGATGTCGCTCGGCCTCTACCTCGGCGCCCTGGTCATCGGCTCGCTGGTGCTGCCGCTGCTGGTCGCCGGGCCCGGACTGCTGCTCAACACCTTCCCGAGTTCGGCCGGGGCGATCACCGGCTTCTACTGGCCCGCCGCGATCGCCCTGCTGGTGGTCTCCCTCACCACCCTCTACCACGTGGCCGTGCCGGTCTCCACGCCCTGGCGCGAGGACATCCCCGGCGCACTGGTCGCCCTGCTCGTCCTGGTGGTGTGCAGCGTCGCCCTGCGGCTCTACCTGGTCAGCTCGGTCGAGGGCCACTCCGTCTACGGCTCGCTCGCCGCGCCCGTCGCCGTACTGCTGTGGATCTTCGTGGTGGCGCTGGCCGTGCTCATCGGCGCCGCCATGAACGCCGCGATAGACCGCCGCTGGCCCACCGTCGAGACCGCCGACGCCCGCGCCGAGAACGAGCGCCTCGCCGAGGACGCCGCCGTCCAGCGCGGCCGCGAGGCCGCCGCCCGCCGCGCCGTCGAACGCGCCGAACGGGCCCGCCAGTTCGGCCTCGCCGACGGCCACGACGAGGACCTCTTCGACGAGGACGACGACCGGCCCGCCCCCAGCGAGTACCCCGAGCGCTGGGCCGGCTTCCTGCCGCCCCGCGACGTCCGCCGCCGGATCAGCAGCCGGATCGGCACCCGGAGCCGCCGCCGCTCCGGCAGGTGAGCACCGCGCCCGGGAGCGGCCGGACGGAGGGTGCCGGGCGGGTCCGGACGGAGAGTGCCGGGCGGGTCCGGACGGGTCCGGACGGGGGCGCCGGGAGCCACGGAGGGTGCCGGGAAATTCGGTGGCGCGGGTGGCGGGCGGCCGCTAGCGTGGCGTTCGCCGATCGAGGGCGCCCCGGAGCGGGGCGTGCGAGGCGCGTCCGGAGAAGGAAGGAGGTGATGGCCGTGAGGCCGGTTCACGCAGGTGTTTTCCCCAGCGTTCGGAAGTCCCCCGTGTCCATCACCCCCTGGCTCCCGGTCCGCCGTACCCCGGTGTCGCCCACGCGCTGACGCCGACCGGCCGGGGCCGCCCGTTCCCTCGAAGGGTCCCCGTTGATCACCATGCACCACCCCGTCACCACCCCCGACACCCCCGCCACCGCCTCCGCGCACCCGCTCGCCGGGCTCGGCTGGACGGAGGAGCGGGCCGCCGCGTTCGCCCCGTTCGCCGCGGCCGGGCTGCTCCCCGGCCGGATCGTCCGGATGGACCGCGGCAGCTGCGAAGTGCTGCTCGTCGATCCGGACAGCGGCGAGCCGGCCGTCCGCCGCGCCGCCACCCGTCCGGTGATGACCGCCGACACCGCGCACAACCCGTGCACCGGGGACTGGGTCGCCCACGACCCGGCCGCCCGGCCCGCCCCCGCCCTCGCGGCGGTGCTGCCCCGCACCACCGCGATCGTCCGCAAGGGCGCCCACAAGCGCTCCGAAGGCCAGGTCCTGGCCGCCAACGTCGACACCGTACTGATCGCCGTCTCGCTCGCCGCGGAACCCGATCCCGGCCGGATCGAGCGCCTGCTCGCCCTCGCCTGGGAGTCCGGGGCCGAACCGCTGATCGTCCTGACCAAGTCCGACCTGGTCCACGACGGCGACTTCGTCCGGGCGGACGTCGAGGCGATCGCCCCCGGTGTCACCGTCCTGACGGTCAGCGCCGAAACGGGCGAGGGGATGGACGCGCTGCGCGCCCGCGCCACCGGCTCCTGCGCGCTGATCGGCCAGTCCGGCGCGGGCAAGTCCACCCTCACCAACGCGCTCACCGGGACGGCCGCCATGACGGTCCAACAGGTCCGCTCGGTGGACGAGAAGGGCCGCCACACCACCACCGTCCGGGAACTCGTCCCGCTCCCCGGCGGCGGCGCCGTCATCGACACCCCCGGCCTGCGCGGCGTCGGCCTCTTCGGCGGCGAGGGCATCGACCAGGCGTTCGCCGACATCACCGCCGTCGCCGCCGACTGCCACTACGCCGACTGCTCGCACCGCAGCGAACCCCGCTGCGCCGTCCGGGCCGCCCTCGCCGACGGCACCCTGCCCGAGCGCCGCTGGGAGAGCTACCTCAAGCTCCAGCGCGAGAACGACTGGATCGCCGCCCGCACCGACGCCCGCCTGCGCGCCGAACGGGCCCGCCACCGCAAGCACCTCACCAAGGCGGCCCGCTCGTACCCCAGGCCCTGACATCGCGTGCCGGCGGCCCGGCCCCGCCCCTCGCGGGGTGCGGGTCCGGGCCGCCGCGTCACCGGGAGGCCGGTGCTCAGGCGAAGGGGAACCACCCGAAGGGGAACCAGCCGCCGCACTCGGCGGACTTGTCCGGGCGTACGGAGTTCTTGTTCATGCGCACTCCAGTTCATGGACGCGGTGAATGGTGTTCGCACGCTATCCACGGCGGAAATCCACCACCAGAGGAATCCCGGGATCCGGATCGGGGGGATTCGTCGCGACGCGGAACGGCCGGCCCGGCCCGGTCGGCCGCCCCCGCCACGGCGATGTCCGAATCCCGCCAGTCGGCGCCCCGGGGATCGCGCAGACTGGAAGGCGTGATCGACGACGAGACCAGGTACCGGGCCGTGGACAGCCGGGACGCCCGCTTCGACGGGGTGTTCTTCACGGCGGTGCGGACCACCGGCATCTACTGCCGTCCGAGCTGCCCGGCCACCACCCCCAAGCGCGCCAACTGCACCTTCTACCCCACGGCCGCCGCCGCCCAGGGCGCCGGCTACCGGGCCTGCCGGCGCTGCCGGCCGGACTCGGTGCCCGGCTCGCCCGAGTGGAACCACCGGGCCGACCTGGTCGGCCGCGCCGTGCGCCTGATCGGCGACGGCGTGGTCGACCGCGAGGGCGTCGCCGGGCTGGCCGCCCGGCTCGGCTACAGCGCCCGCCAGCTCCAGCGCCAGCTGACCGCCGAACTCGGCGCCGGCCCGCTCGCACTGGCCCGCGCCCAGCGCGCCCAGACCGCCCGGCTGCTCCTGCAGACCACCGAACTCCCGGTCACCGACGTGGCGTTCGCGGCCGGCTTCGCCTCCGTCCGGCAGTTCAACGACACCATCCGCGAGGTCTACGACCGCACCCCCTCGGCGCTGCGCACCGAGCACGGCGGCCACCGCCGCGGCCCGGCCGGCGGCGGCACGCTCGCCCTGCGGCTGGCCTACCGGGGTGCGATCGACACCGGCCACCTGCTCGACTTCCTCGGCCTGCGGGCCGTCCCGGGTGTCGAGGAGGTCGTCCCCGGCCCGCTCCCCGGCACCCGCACCTACCGGCGCACCCTGGCCCTCCCGTACGGGCACGGCCTGGCCGAGGTCGACGGGCTCGCCCCCGGCGAGCACCCGGGCCGCGGCTGGCTGGACTGCCGGCTGACCCTCTCCGACCTGCGCGACCTGACCACCGCCGTGCACCGGCTGCGCGCCCTGTTCGACCTGGACGCCGACCCGGACGCGGTGGACGCCCACCTCGCCGCCGACCCGCTGCTGGCCCGGCCGGCCGCCGCCCGCCCCGGGCTGCGCTCGCCCGGCCACGTCGACCCGCACGAACTCGCCGTCCGCGCGGTGCTCGGCCAGCAGGTCACGGTGGCCGCCGCCCGCACCCTGGCCGGCCGGCTCGCCGAGCGCTACGGCATCCCGCTGCCCGCCGCCGACGGCGGCCTGCGCCTGCTGTTCCCGACCGCCGCCGCGCTGGCCGCCGCCGACCCCGAGCACCTGGCGATGCCGCAGGCCCGCCGCCGGGCCCTGCTCGGCCTGTGCGCCGCGCTCGCCGACGGCACCGTCCGGCTCGACCGCGGGGTGGACCGCGAACAGGCCGGCGCCGAACTGCTCGCCCTGCCCGGCATCGGCCCGTGGACGGTCGGCTACCTGCGGATGCGCGCCCTGGCCGACCCGGACGTGTTCCTCCCCACCGACATCGGCGTCCGCGACGGCCTGCGCGCCCTCGGCGAGAACGGCGACCCGCGCACCGCCGCCGACCGCTCCGCCCACTGGGCGCCCTGGCGCTCCTACGCCCTGCACCACCTGTGGACGGCCGCCGCCGCCCAGCACCGCCCCGCCCCCCGTACCCGCAAGACCCACGAGGACCAGTCATGACCACCGCGCCCGCCACCGCGTCCACCACCACGACCACCACCGTGTTCACCACCATGGACAGCCCGCTCGGCACCCTGCTGCTCAGCGGCCCCCGCGCCGCCGACGGCTCCTTCGCGCTGGCCGCCGTCACCGCCCCCGGCCAGAAGGGCGCGCTCGCCGCCCCCGCCGCCCACTGGCAGCCCGACGCCGACGCGCTGGCCCCCGCCGTCGAGCAGCTCACCGCCTACTTCGCGGGCGGGCGCACCGCCTTCGACCTGCCGCTCGCCCCCGTCGGCACGCCCTTCCGGCAGCAGATCTGGGACGCCCTGGACGACATCCCGTACGGCACCACCCTCACCTACGGCCAACTCGCCGACGCCGCGGGCCAGTCCCCGCGTGCGGTGCGCGCCGTCGGCGGCGCGGTCGGCGCCAACCCGCTGCTGATCGTCCGCCCCTGCCACCGGGTGATGGGCGCCAACGGCAGCCTCACCGGCTTCGCCGCCGGCATCGACGCCAAGCGCTGGCTGCGGGCGCACGTGGGCGGCGGCCGGCTGTTCTGAACGGGCCGGACGGCTCCTCCCGGGCGGACCCGGCGGGGCCCGGCGCGCCGGGCCGCACGCGCCGGTCGGGCCTCAGCGGAGCGGGTCGGTGCCCGCCAGGGAGCGGGCGAGCAGGTCGAGGCCGGGGAGGGCGCGCATGACGGCCTCGCGGTCGTCGGGGGTGAGGCTCTCCAGGGCGGTGGCGAGGCGGCGCTCGTGGGCGCTCTGCCAGTCGCGCAGCTGCTGGTGGCCGGCCTCGGTGAGGGCGATCCGGGCGGTGCGGCGGTCGCCGGGGTCGGGCTGGCGGTCGACCAGGCCGGCGTCCAGCAGCTTGGAGATCAGGCCGCTGACGGTGTTGGGGGCGAGGCGCTGGCGGGCCGCGAGCTCGCCGACCCGCAGGGGGGAGGCGGCGAGCGTCTGGAGCAGTTCGACCTGGGCCATCGGCAGCGCCTCCCAGGGGAATTCGGAGCGGATCGAGCTCCGCAGCGCCCGGCGGAGCCGGGTGATCACGTCGGTGAGCTGCTGCGCCCCGGCGAGTGCGTCGGCGTCCGCGGCCGCGGGAGCGGGCGGGTACGGGGCGGGCTGGGGCTGCGAAGACATGCCGCACAGCTTGACATCCTCCCTGGCCTAAAGGCCAGGAACTCCCGCCTGCTCCCACCGCGCGGGTGGGGGCTTCGGGTGGGTTCCTGCTTCGCCGCGCGGTGCGGGCACAGGTGCCCGTCCGACCCGCGCTCGACAGGCTGTCACCGCCAGTCCGGCGGCCTTGGCGACGTTGACCGCCGCATTCACGTCCCGGTCGAGGACCGTCCCGCACCCGCCGCACGTCCACTCGCGGACGTGCAGCGGCTTGGGTCCGTCCTTGACGCCGCAGTGCGAGCACACCTGGCTGGTGGGCTCGAAGCGGCCGATCCGGACGAACTGCCGTCCGTAGCGGGCGGCCTTGTACTCCAGCACGGCCGTGAACCGCGACCAGCCGGCGTCGTGCACGGACTTGGCCATGCGCGTGCGCGCAAGTGCCTTGACCGCCAGGTCTTCCACTGCCACCGCTTGGTTCTTGCGGATGATCTTCGTGGAGAGCCGGTGGTGGAACTCGCGCCGCGCGTCGGCCACCCGCGCGTGGGCGCGGGCCACCTTGCGGCGGGCCTTGTCGCGGTTCCTGCTGCCCCTCTCTTTGCGGGACAGGACACGCTGGGCCTTCTTGAGCTTCTTCTCGGCGCGGCGCAGGAAGCGGGGGCTGTCGATCTTCGTCCCGTCGGACAGGACCGCGAAGTGCGCAAGCCCCAGGTCGATGCCCACCACGCTGTCGGGGTCGGGCATGCGGGCCAGGTCGGCGGCCGGATCGCTCTCCACGACGAAGCTCGCGAAGTACCGGTCGGCGGAGTCCTTGACCACCGTCACCGAGGACGGCACCGACGGCAGGGTGCGGGACCACTTCACCTTCAGGTCGCCGATCTTCGGCAGGCGCAACTTCCCGCCCGGCGTGATCGACCAGCGGGCGTTCGCGGTGAACCGGACAGCCTGCCGGGTGTCCTTGCGGGACTTGAAGCGCGGCGCTCCCGTGCGGGGCCGCTTGCCCTTCAGCCCGTCGAAGAAGTTCCGATACGCGGCCTCCAGGTCCCGCAGGGACTGCTGGAGCACCACGGCCGACACCTCGCCCAGCCACGCCCGCTCCGAGGTCCTCTTCGCCTCGGTGATCAGCGCCTTCGACAGATCCCCCACCTTCGGGAACGGCAGTCCCGCCGCGCGGGCGTCCTCACGGGCACGCAAAGCGTCGTTGTACACCACCCGCGCACACCCGAACGTGCGGGCCGGCGCCGCACGCTGAGGCCCGTCCGGGTAGACGCGGAAGGAGTACCTGAGCTGCACCACCGCACCGTAGCCCCCGGCCCACGACAGGACGCCGCAACCCGACCCGTCCAGTCGGCACCCGCCCGCACACCCGGCCTTCGTGACCGGATACCGGCACAAAATGACCGCCGACCGCCACCCGGGCCGACCCGAAGCGATCACGCGGAACGCCCGCACTTCACCGGCCTCCCGCTTTCGGCGGTACGCCGGTACACCGAGCAGCACAACCGCCCGACCCGAACACCGGCGACCGGCGCCGCCCGCAGCACGGTAGGACGTCCACCGCCTGCGTCAGAGCAGGCCCGGAACCGCTTCACCATCGGGCCGAAGCCGGTGCACTGCGATCGGACCCGGTAGCACCCGGCAGCCGGGGGCTACCGGGAGTCCATCCGTCGGTCGGCGGGGGAGGGGTGGTCGGGCCGGGCCGGATTGCTCGGGGACGGAAACACTCCTTGAACGAATATGTCGGGAGCAGATATGTTCGGCGCATGGCTGAACCCGCGGTCGCCTCCCGGCTGCTCGACACCCTCCGACTCGCCGAACGCCCCCGCCCCCGGGCCGTCGCCCGCTGGCCGCACGCGCACTGGCTGGCCGTCGGCACCGTCTGCCTGGGCGCCTTCCTCGGCCAGCTCACCGCCAGTGTCACCTCGCTGGTCTTCCCCACCCTGGAGGACCACTTCGGCGCCCCCTTCGCCGCCGTCGAATGGGTCTCGCTGGCCTACCTGCTGGTCCTGGTCGCCCTGCTCGCCCCGGTCGGGCGGCTGTCCGACCTGGTCGGCCGCAAGACCATGTACCTGGGCGGGTTCGCGGTGTTCGCGGCCGCCTCGCTCGGCGCCGGACTGGCCGGGAACCTCGGCCTGCTGATCGCCTGCCGGGCCGTGCAGGCCGTCGGCGGCGCGATGATGCAGGCCAACAGCGTCGCCCTGGTCGCCCGCGGCGTACCGGAACGGGCGATGCGCACCGCGCTCGGCGTGCAGGCCGCCGCCCAGGCGCTCGGACTGGCGCTCGGCCCGACCCTCGGCGGCCTGCTGGTCGCGCACGCCTCCTGGCGCTGGGCGTTCTGGGTCAACGCGCCGATCGGCGTGATCGGGATGCTGGCGGGCTGGTTCCTGCTGCCGCGCACCTTCCCCGACGGCCGCCGCCCGGCCCGGACGGCGGGCCGCGAGGGACGGTTCGACCTGGCCGGACTGCTGCTGCTGGCCGCCGCCTCCACCGGCCTGCTGCTCGCCCTGTCCGCCGCCTCCGGCCTGCCGCTGCCCGGCTGGGCGGTCGCCGTGCTGCTCGCCGCGGCCGCCGCCGGCACGCTCGCCCTGGTCCGGCAGGAGCGCCGCGCCGACCGTCCGATCATCCCGCCCGGCCTGGTCAACACCCCCGGCATCCGGGCCGGCCTGCTGGTCGCGCTGATCGGCTACCTGCTGCTGTTCTGCCCGCTGGTGCTGGAGCCCGCCGTGCTGGCCGGACGCGGCGCCACCACCACCGCCGCGGGCGCCGCGATCACCGCGCTCCCCGCCGCGTTCGCCCTCGCCGCCACCGTCGGCGGCGCCCTGCTGCCCCGCCACTGGAGCGACGCCGCCCGCTGCCGCCGCGGCGCGCTCACCGCCGCCGCCGGACTGCTCGCCCTCGCCGCCCTGCCCGCCCCCGGCCCCTGGACGACGGCCGCGCCGCTGCTGCTCACCGGCTACGGCCTCGGGCTGCTGCTGCCCGCCAACAACGCCCTGGTGATGCGGGCGATCCCCGCGCAGAGCTCCGCCGTCGGCGGCGGCCTGGTCAACATGGTGCGCAGCCTGGGCACCGCGCTCGGCACCGCCCTGCCGGTGCTGGCCGTCCACCAGGTCGGGGCGCCGGCGGGCGGCCGGGTCGTCCCGCTGCTGCTCGCGGCGACCGCCGTGCTGGCCGTCCGGCTCTGCAGGGGCTGAATCCGGCTCTGCAGGGGCTGAAGCGGGCCGGGGGCACCGCCGCCGGAACGCCGGAGGGCGCCGTCCCGGGGTCGGTGCCCCGGACGGCGCCCTCCGGCGCGACGTGCGTTCCGTGCTGCGGCTCGGCCGGCGGCTCAGGGAGCGGGCTGGGCGCCGCGCTCGGCGAGCATGTCGGTCATCAGCTGGATCTCGGCGTGCTGGGCGTCGACCATGCCCTGGGCGAGCCGCTTCTCCGGGGCGTTGGTCCCCGCGTCCACGTACGCCTGGGCCATCTCCGCACCCGCCCTGTGGTGCTTGATCATCAGCTGCAGGAAGAACACCTCGGCGTCCCGGCCGCTGAGCGAACGGAGCTTGTCCAGCTCGGTGTTGGTCGCCATGCCGGGCATCAGCGAACCGTCGTGCGCCTCGTAGGTGTGCCCCATCCAGGCCATCGGCTTGGCGGTGGTGCTCTGCGACAGGCCCCACTGGTCGAGGAAGCCCATCAGCATGCCGCGCTGGTTGGCCTGGGTGTTGATGATGTCGAACGCGAAGCCGCGGACCGCCTCGTCCTGGGTGCGGTCCCGGACGATGAACGACATGTCGATGGCCTGCTGGTGGTGCGTGGCCATGTCGCGGGCGAACCCGGCGTCCGCCGAGTCGGTGGCCGGAGCGGCCGGGGCGGTCGCCGCACTGCCGGACGCGGGCGTGCTGCCCGAGACCAGCGCCGGGACGCCGAGCCCCAGCGCGACCACGGCCGCCAGCGCGGCGGGCCACCAGAACGCCCGCCGACCGCGCCGGACGGGCCGCTCCGGCCCGTACGCGTCCTCGTACTCCTCCTGCCCGCCGTCGAACTCCTGCTCCGGCCCGCCGCCGGCGGGGGCGGTCACATCGCCCCCGAGCTGCAGCTGGCGCCCTGCTCCAGGGTCTGCGGGCCCTGCACGAACTTGGCGAAGAAGGTCTCCACCCGCGGGTCGCTGGCCGAGTCCACGATCAGCTGGTTGCTCCACGCGGTCAGCGTGATGGTGCCCTGCTCGTCCGGGTACGGGCTCATCAGGCTGTACGGGGTGGCCTTGACCTTGTCGCTCAGGATCTTGATGTCCTCGGCGGTGGCCTTGCCGTTGTAGGTGACCCAGACCGCGCCGTGCTCCAGCGAGTGCACCGCGTTCTCGTTCTTGACCGGCTTGTCGTAGACGTTGCCCATGCAGGTCTGCCAGACCGGGTTGTGGTCGCCGCCGACCGGCGGGGTCTGCGGGTACTTCACCTCGGTCTGGACGTGGTTCTGGGTGAGCTTGCCGAAGGTCTGCAGGCCCGGGATGTCGGCCTTCGCGGCGTCCTCCCTGGCCTTCTGCGCGGCGTCGGCCGAAGCCTGCGCCGCGGCGGCCTTCTTGTCGCTCTTGTGCTTGGCGTCCAACGCCAGCCAGGTGCCGCCGCCGATCATGGCGAGCACCAGGACCGACGAGACGCCGATGGTCAGCACCTTGTTCCGGCGCTCGCGGCGCTGCTCGATGGCGCGGAGCTCGGCGATCCGGGCCCGGCGGTCGGCCTGCTGGGCGGACTTGCCACCCGGCTTGGGCTGCTTGCCGGTGGGGTTGGACTGCTTCGAGGCGGAACCCATGGTGTCTTCCTTGTCCCCGCCGTGGTGTGCACGGCGGTCTGCGGTGAGGTGGGGGCAGCGGAGCCGACGGCCTCCCCGCCCGAGCGGGGCGCAGGCCGGCGGTGGGTTCCGCTCAGGACCGGTGGACCTGCAGGACGTGCAGGTCGGGTGCGTGGTGCGACCCCGTCGGGGCGCCGCCCACCTGGGCGGCGGGCGTCACCGGCGGGGCGACCAGCTGCGGACGGACGGCCGTGCCGGGCTGCGGGGGCGCGTTCGGCAGGTGCGACTCCGGCCCGCAGAAGGGGTGGTTGGAACAGCCGTGGCCGGGCACCGGGCCCGGGGCCTCCGCCGTGCACAGGAGGAACTCCGCACCGGGGGCACCTGCGGCCACCGGCAGGTGCGGCGACACCGCCGCCCCGGCCGACCGCGCGTTCGGCCGGGCGGCCGCCGTCCGGACCGCCCCACCGGACGGCCCCGCGGCGGGGGCCTGACCGGACGGCCCCGCGGCGGGGGCGTGACCAGGACGCGCGGACGCGCCGTGCGACTCCTGGCCGGGGGCCGGTGCGCTCAGCGTCCGGGCGCTCGCCGAACTCGCCGCGCACGGCAGCAGCGCGAGCAGCGCGGCCAGCAGCAGGGACCACAGCACCGCCACCGGACGGAGCACCGCGAATGCGGGCCCCCCGGGGCGGGTACGAGATCCTGGCGCGGCCATGCGCACATATTAATCAGCCGATCGGGTGAAGCGATGCCCCCCTTGGACTCTCATTTTCCGGCCCGACGCCCTCCAACCCGGCCCCCGAAGGCCCTGTTGGGGCCCGCCCGGACCGGCCCCGTTCCCGCCCCGCTCCCCGTGGCCGGAACCCTTCCCGGCCGTCCGCGCGATGTCCCGAATCCCGGACACCGTCAGCCTCCTTCGGAAGAATGACCTGACGTCCGGCCCCCTCACGGATCAGGAGCGGTCAGTTGAACGAGCAGGGCGCACCCAGGCAGCCCCGTCCCGACGACACCTGGTGGCACACCGTCTACGCGGGCCCCGCCGACACCCTGCCCGACACCCCTGCCGCGAACACCGACACCGGAACCGTCGACGACTGGTTCACCACCGCCGCCGGACTCATCGGCACGCAGCGCCGCCCCGCGCAGGACGACCGGACGCCGGAGGCGGCGGCCGAGTCCGAAGCCGAGGCCGTCGAGGCCGTCGAGGTCGAGGAAGAGGCGGTCGAGGAAGAGGCACCGGTCGGGCCCGCGTCGCGCAGTTGGGCGGAGGCCGCCTGGCCCGACTTCCAGCCGAACCTTTCGAAAGAACCGGCCGTGCAGCCGGAGCCGGAACCGCGGGCGGAGCCGCAGCCGGTCACCGAGTCGGCACCGCAGCCGACGCCGACCCTGACGGACGTTCCGGTGGCGGAGCCGGAACCGCCCTCGCAGGACGGGCCCGTGCCCGTGCCAGAGGACGCGGCGGAGCCGGAACCGGAGCCGGTGTCCGGGCCGGTGGTCGAGCCCGAGCGGGCCGCGCCCTGGCTGGGGCGCCCGCAGGCGCCCGCCGTGCCGCACGTGGGGGAGCGGCCCCCGACGTACGCGCCCGAGCCGACCGCGCTGGCCGCCGCCGACCCGGCCGGGCTGGCCGCGGTGGTGCCCGACACCGCCATCGACGGCGCCCAGTTCGCGGGCACCACGCTGCGGGCGGTGTCCGTCCGCGGCGACTCGGCCCGCTACCGGGGCGAGCCGCGCACCGATGCCCTGCTCACCGTACGGTTCGGCGAGGGCACGGAGGCGCTGGTGCTGACCGTACTGGCCGCGCCCGCCCGCCGGGCCAACGCCCAGTGGGGGTCCGCCGCGGCCGCCGAGTCCGCCCGGCAGCTCGCCGCGGCGATCGGCCGCAGCCGGGCCGAACTCTCCGCCGACCTGCGGGCCGGGGCCCGGGACCGCCTCCGCTACGGCCTCCAGCGGATCGCCCTGCAGTCCGCGGTGCACCTGCGCAGCGCGGCGGAGCAGGCCGCGCAGGACGGCGACGCGCCGTCCGACCTGCCGCCCGAGGAGACCGCCTCGCTGCACTGCCTGCTGATGTCCGCCGACCCGGCCGCGACCCACCGCGCCGCGTTCGGCACCGGCCCCGGCGGCCTCTACCTGCTGCGCTCGGGCCACTGGATCGACGCCTACGCCGCGCGCCTCCTGCACCACCCCGACGGGCAGCCCCCGCTGCCCCCGGCCTCGATGCCCACGCCCCGGCCGTTCCGCTTCCGCCTGGTCCCGGCCACCTCGGGCGACATCCTGCTGCTGTGCACCCCGGGCATGGCCGCCCCGATCGCCGAGGAACCCGCCGTCGCCCACTTCCTCTCCAGTCACTGGGCCCACCCGCACCCGCCCGGCACCGTCGACTTCCTCCGCCAGATCCAGGTCCGCGCCAAGGGCTACGCGGACGACCGCAGCGCGGTGGCGGTCTGGACGGACTAACAGGGGGCAGACCAGGGGCTCTGGGAACGGTGAGAGGCGAAATCAGGGGCCCGGGGAACGGCGGGTCCGTGCTGCTGGTGGTCGGAGCCCATCGAAGTGTCCGTGCTGCTGCGTGTCTTGAACGGAACCGGAAGCAGATGCGCGCTCCGGCAGTGAACCGTCAGCAGACCCGTGCTCGCCGTTCCCCGAGCCCCTGGCGGGGCTCTTCGCCGTTCCCCGAGCCCCTGATTTTGCCTCTCGCCGTTCTTCCCGAGCCCCTGATTGCGCCTCTTATACGCCCAGCAGGGCGTGCGCCGCGGAGGTCGCGTGGGTGAGGGCGTCTTCGCGGGTGGTGCCGGGGAGGTCGATGGCCAGTGGGATGGCGAGGCCGTCGAGGAGGGCGCGGAGCTGGGTCGCGCGGGCGGCGGGCGGGGTGGCGGCGGGGAGGACGCCGGTGGCGCGGCCCTCGTCGAGGAGGGCGGTGAGGTCGTCCTGCCAGGGGGTTTCGATCTCGAGCTGGCCCTGGCGGAGGTCCGCGGTGCCGGGGGAGCGGCTCCACACCTCGATCCACAGGATCCACCGGGGGTCGCCGGGGCCCTCCGGGAGGTACAGCTCCAGGTAGCGGGCGAGCCGTTCGAGGACGGGCGCCTCGCGGCGGGCGAGTTCGCGGCCGCGGCGCTCGCCGAGCTGGGCCTCGCTCCAGCGCAGGGTCTCCAGGAGGAGCTGGTCCTTGCTGCCGAAGTAGTAGAGGAGGTGGCCGGCGCTCATGCCGAGCTGTTCGCCGAGGCCGGCCATGGTGAGCCGGGCCAGGCCGTGTTCGGCGATCGCGGTGCGGGCGGCGGCGTAGACCTCTTCGCGGGGGCGGGCCGGCCGGCGGGTGCGGGGCTGCGCCATCCGTACTCCTCGGTGCGTTGCTGGTTCGGGTCCAGTCTCCCGCACGGGGTCGGGGCGGAGGCCACCAGCCGCCGCGTTCGCGGTGGCGCGGACGGGTCTTGGTGGGCCTTGGTGGGCCTTGGCGGGTCAGGCGCCGGGGCGCCGGCCGTACTGGGTGGCCCAGCGTTCGCCGGGCAGGACGAGGTCGGCGGTCTCGACGGGGCGGCCGGTGGCCCGGTCGTAGTGGGTGCGCCGGACGGCCAGGGCGGGGGCGCCGGGGAGCTGGGCGAGGGCCTGGGCCTCGGTGCGGGTGAGGGCGCGGGCGGTGACGAGTTCGACGGGTTCGCCGACCTCGATGCCGATGGCGGCCATCCGGGCGGCGACGCCGAGGCCGCTGTACGGCCCGGCTTCGGGCAGGGCGATCAGGTGGTGGCCGGTGACGGCCATCGGTTCCCAGGAGTCGGCGAGGTACCCGGGTTCGCCGTCGACCAGGTAGACGTACGAGGTGTGCATCACCGGGGCGCCGGGTTCGACGCCGAGGCGCTCGGCGGTGTCCGAGGTCGCGGGCTCGGTGGTGGAGTGGCTGTGCAGCCCGGTGCTGACGCCCTGCTCGGCGAGGCAGGCGTTGTCCGGGCCGGGCGTGCCGTCCGCGGGGCGGCGGCGGACCAGGGCGGCGCGCGGTTCCGGTCGGCGGACGAAGTAGCCGCGGCCCTGCTTGGCGAGCACCACGCCCTCCTGCTCCAGCAGCCGGTACGCGGACTGGCCGACCCCGTGGGAGAAGCCGTACTGGGCCTGGAGGTCGGCCAGGGACGGGAGTTGACTGCCCGGCGGGAACTCGCCGGCGGTGATCCGGTCCCGGACCTGCTCGGCGACCTGCAGGTAGGCGGAGGGCCCGCTGGTGGTCATGGATCGTCCTCCGGAGGTGTGCGGTCCAGCCGAGTGGCCCGGTCGAGTGGTCCGGCCGATGGGGGAACAGTATCCCCCGCCGCACCACTCTACGTGTAGGGTTTGGCCGTATCCGTACACCTGGGGGAGGGGTGGGAGTGGTGCAGATCAGCGCACGCGCGTCCGGGCTGCGGGCGGCGATCGAACGGGCCGCGGGCGCGCGGGCGGAGGTGCGGGCCGCCGTTGGCGCCACCAGGATCAGCGTCCCCTCCCCGCCCGCCGACGTCCCGACCTGGGGCGAACTGCTCGAGGCGCTGCGCACCGCCGACCGCTGGGGGTCCGTCACCGCCGAGGGGCGGACCGTCCTCTGGGCCCAGGTCGAGGAGCGGCCCTGACCGGCTCCGAGAGGGCGGGGAGAATGGCCGGAAAACGCCGCACCACGAACTGACTGTACGTCAGATCCCTTCCAGGGAAAGCGAGTTGATCGATAAATGGGGCGGGAGCGGGGGCGGGGCAACCGAACGGCCGGGAAGCGCATCTGATCTCATGCGGATCGGATGCGGTCGAAGACTCGGGGGGCGGGTGCGATGTCTGGGCGCGGAGGCGTGTCGCGCGGGTGCGCGGCGGTCGTGTGGGTGGTGCTCGCGGGGGTCGTCGGGGCGGCCGCCTGGGTCTACCTGAGCCTGCGGCCCGAGCCGCAGCCCGACGTCGCGAAGGCCGCGCGGTCGGCCGCCGCCCGTGCGGCGGACCAGGAGGTGACCGCCGAGTCGGACCGCGGGCTCGACCGGCTGCGCGCCGCCCTGCCCTGGGCGACCTACCTGGGCACCACGGTGGCGGACGTCTGCGGCACCGAGCCGGTCAACCACGGCTTCGCGCTCACCCGTCGGACGTGGACCGAGGTGGCCTGCTCCAGGACCACCACGGTGTACGAGGCGTTCGACGGCGACTTCCAGCAGCGCCTCGGGCAGCTCGACGCGGCCCTGGCCGCCGCGGGCTGGCGTCCCAGCGATCCCCCGTACTACCTGGGGGAGCAGGGCGGGCTGGTCGGCGCGCTGGCCTACGCGCACAACCCCGGCGACGGCGCGGGCCCGTCGGAGGCTGCGGCGGCGGCCGCGCGGCCGAACGTGGCCCTCGTGCGGTACACCGTGCCGGTCGGCTCCGGCTCCGTGACGCCCGCCGGTTCGGGGACCGCCGTACTGCCGGGCGGAGCCGTCCAGGTGGCGCAGGCCCCCTACCTGCCGACCCTCGACGACGGGACCGCCGCGCACGACCGGGTGCTCAAGTCGCCGTCGTCCACCACCTCGTACTACGTCGACTGGCAGCAGTACGACCGGGCCCGGCTGTCCGCCGCCTACCCCGCGCACGCCGCCGTCCTCGCGCTCTCCCTCAGGGTGGGCTACCGCACCGGTCCCGCCCGGCCGTGACCGCCGCCGGCCCCCCCACCGCCGCCGGGCGGGGTCAGGCGCGGGGCTGCTGCTGGGTGATGCAGTGGATGCCGCCGCCGTTGGCGAAGATCTCCCGGGCGTCGACCAGTTCGACGGTGCGGCCCGGGTACGCCTTCTCCAGGATCGCCTTGGCCTGCTCGTCGCGGGGGTCGTCGAAGGCGCACAGCACGACGGTGCCGTTGGCCACGTAGTGGTTGATGTACGAGTAGTCGACCGGTTCGCCGTCCTCGTCGAACAGGACGGTGGGGGCCGGTAGTTCGACGACCTCCAGGGTGCGGCCGCGGGCGTCGGTGGCGGTGCGCAGCAGGTCGGCGAGCTCCCGGCAGACGGCGTGGTCGGGGTGCGCCGGGTCGGGCTGGGAGTGGACGAGGACGGTGCCGGGGCGGACGAAGGCGGCGACGATGTCGATGTGGCCGCGGGTGCCGAACTCGTCGTAGTCGCGGGTCAGTCCGCGCGGCAGCCAGATCGCCTTGGTGGTGCCGAGGTGGGCGTGCAGTTCGGCCTCGACCTGCTCGCGGGTCCAGTCGGCGTTGCGGCCCTCGCCGAGCTGCACGGTGTCGGTGACCAGGACGGTGCCCTCGCCGTCGACGTGGATGCCGCCGCCCTCGTTGATCAGCCGGGAGGCGAAGCGCCGCACGCCGGTCAGGTCGGTGATGTGCTCGGCGATGTCCTGGTCCTTGTCCCAGCGGGCCCAGGACTGCGCGCCCCAGCCGTTGAACACCCAGTCGGCGGCGGCGAGTTCGCCGTTCTCGCCGAGCAGGAAGGACGGGCCGGTGTCGCGCATCCAGGCGTCGTTGAGCGGCCGTTCGACGATCTCCACCTCCGGGGCGACGTACCGGCGGGCGTCCTCGCCCTCGCCGGTGTTGACCACCAGGGTGACCGGCTCGTACCGGACGATCGTGTTGGCGACCTCGGCCCAGGCGCGGCGGGCGGCGTCCAGCTGCTCGGGGCCGTCGAAGGTCGGGTTCGGGGTGGGGAAGGCCATCCAGGTGCGCTCGTGCGGGTGCCACTCGGCGGGCATCCGGAAGCCGAGCGAGGCGGGGGTGGGGGAGCTGGTCATGAGGGTGAAGTCCTAAGCGGGGGAGGGTGGTTGTTCGGTCGGGGGATTCGTCGGGAGGTCAGAGGAAGTAGAGGCGGCTGAGCGGGACCGAGTCGGCGGGCGCCGAGCGCAGCGGTTCGCCGTCCAGCGAGACCAGCCCGGTCTCGGTGACGTCGACCCGGCCGATCCGGCCGTTGCGCAGCATCGAGCGCGGCCCGATGCCGCGCGTCCCGCGCACGCCCACCCGCCGCCTGCGGGTGGGCAGTTGGTCGCCCGCCACGTCCAAGTAGGCGCTGTCGGCGGCGGCCTGGGCGACGAACGCCACCGAGAGGTCCGCGGCGGTGGCGCCGTGCGCGCCGAACTGCGGCCCCAGCACCAGGGGTTCGCAGCGGTCGGTGGAGGCGTTCGGGTCGCCGACCACGCCGTACGCCGGGAAGCCGGCCTTCAGGACCAGCTGCGGCTTGGCGCCGAAGTGGTCCGGGCGCCACAGCACGATGTCGGCCAGCTTGCCGGGCTCGATCGACCCGACCTCGTGCGCGAGGCCGTGCGCGATCGCCGGGTTGATCGTCAGCTTGGCGATGTAGCGCAGCACCCGCTCGTTGTCGTCGCCTCCCTCGGCCGTCCCGTACGAGCCGGTGCCGTCCAGCGGGCCGAGTTCGGCCTTCATCTTCCCGGCCATCGCGAAGGTGCGGCGCACCGTCTCGCCGGCCCGGCCCATGCCCTGGGCGTCGGAGGAGGTGATGCCGATGACGCCCAGGTCGTGCAGCACGTCCTCGGCGCCCATCGTGCCGGCCCGGATCCGGTCGCGGGCCATCGCGGCGTCGCCCGGCAGGTCGGGCTTGAGGTCGTGGGCGGAGACGATCATGTCGTAGTGCTCGCCCAGCGCGTCCCGGCCGAACGGGAGGGTCGGGTTGGTGGAGGAGCCGATGACGTTCTCCACGCCCGCCATCTTCAGCACGTTCGGCACGTGGCCGCCGCCGCAGCCCTCGATGTGGAAGGCGTGGATGGTGCGGCCCTCCAGCACCGCGAGGGTGTCCTCCACCGACAGGCACTCGTTCAACCCGTCGGTGTGCAGCGCCACCTGGACGTCGTACTCCTCGGCGACCCGCAGCGCGGTGTCCAGCGCCCGGGTGTGCGCGCCCATGTCCTCGTGCACCTTGAAGCCGGACGCGCCGCCCTCGGCCAGCGCCTCCACCAGCGGGGCCGGGTCGGAGGACGAACCGCGGCCCAGGAAGCCGATGTTGACCGGCCAGGCGTCGAAGGCGTTGAACGCGTGCCGCAGCGCCCACGGCGAGTTGACGCCCACGCCCCAGACCGGGCCGAACTCCTGGCCGATGATCGTGGTCACCCCGGAGGCCAGCGAAGCCTCCATGATGCGCGGCGACAGCAGGTGCACGTGGGTGTCGACCGCGCCCGCGGTGGCGATCAGGCCCTCGCCCGAGACGATGGTGGTGCCGGTGCCGACCACCACCTCCACCCCGTCCAGGGTGTCCGGGTTGCCCGCCCGGCCGATCGACGCGATCCGGCCCGCCCGGATGCCGATCGAGGTCTTCCGGACGCCCAGCACCGCGTCGATCACCAGCACGTTGGAGATCACCACGTCGCAGGTGTCGCGGACCGCGGCGGGCTTCAGGTGCAGCCCGTCCCGGGCGGTCTTGCCGAACCCGGCCAGGAACTCGTCACCCGGGGCCTGCGAGTCCGACTCGACCCGGACGATCAGCCCGGAGTCGCCCAGCCGGACCCGGTCGCCCGCGCGCGGGCCGTGCACCGAGATGTAGTCGTGCGGGGTGATGGCGCTCATGCGGGGTCCTTCCGGGTGGTCGACTTCCGGGGGGTCGAGGGGGCGGTCACCGGGCCGGCTCCGCGTCGTCGAACTCGGTCAGGTAGCCCGTCGCCCGAGCCTTCGCCAGCGCCGCCTCCTTCGCGCCCGGCGCGTCCAGCGGACCGTCCACCAGCCCGGCGAACCCGATCGCCACCCGGGCCCCGCCGATCGGCACCAGGCCCACCTCGACCGTCGCGCCCGGGTCGAAGCGCACCGAGGAACCGGCCGGCACCGCCAGGTGCGTGCCGTACGCGGCGGCCCGGTCGAAGGCCAGCCGCGGGTTCGACTCGAAGAAGTGGAAGTGCGACGTCACCGAGACCGGCACCGAGGCGGTGTTGCGCACCGGCAGCAGCAGCGTCTCCTCCACCGGGTCGTACCCCTCGCCCGCGCCCGGCAGCGCCGCACCCGGCGCGTCCTCGCCCAGCGAGCCCGCGCCGCGGAACGGGTCGGTGACCACGGCCAGCCGCGTCCCGTCCTCGAACACCGCCTCCACCTGCACCACCGTCACCACGTCCGCGACGCCGGGCAGCACGTCCGCGGCGCTCAGCACCGTCCGCCCGGCCTCGATCGCCTCGGCCAGCCGGCGGCCGTCGCGGGCCGCCTCGCAGACCGTGTCCGCGATCAGGGCGGTGGCCTCCGGCACGTTCAGCCGCAAGCCGCGCGCCCGCCGGGCGCGGGCCAGTTCGGCCGCGGTGAAGATCAGCAGCCGGTCCCGTTCAGTGGGGGTCAGTCGCACGGTGCCTCGCTCTGCGGGGTCGCGGGGGGTGGTCGGTACAGATGTTAGAACGCCGTTCAAACTTAGCACCGCCGACACTCCCGGCGGGAAGGGAGAGCACTGCCAGGGGTCCGGGGAGAACGGTGGGGGGCGAAATCAGGGGCCCGGGGAACGGCGGGTCCGTGCTGCTGGTGGTCGGAGCCCATCGGAGGTTGAGGCGGCTGCGTGTTTTCAAGGGAACCGGAAGCAGATGCGCGCCACGGCAGTGCACCGTCAGCAGCCTGGGCCTCGCCGTTCCCCGAGCCCCTGGCGGTGCTCTTCCGAGTCCCTGGCGGTGCTCTTCCGAGTCCCTGGCGGTGCTCTCCCGAGCCCCCGTTGTGGTTGCTCTCTCCTGTACGGAGGGGTTTTCCGGTGGTGGAGTGGGCAAGAGGAAGGCGAGAGGCGGCCATCGGCCCGGTGGGGGGAACGGTGTGGCCGGGACGGGACTACGGCGGGGGCGTAAGAGGTTGATGGACGGTCAGGCGAGGTTTCCGCGGCAGCGGTCGGCGACGTGGCGGGAGGGGGCCGAGCACCGGGGGCCGGTGCACGGGACGGCGGCGGCGTACCAGCCCGCGTGCGCGCTGCACCGGCGGCTGCACGCCTCGCTGGACGCGGCGGACCTGCCGGCGGTGGGGGCGATCCGGCGCAGGCTGCGGGCGGCGCTGGACCACTGGGGGGTGCCGGAGGAACTGGCCGACACCGCGGAGCTGCTCGCCTCGGAGCTGGTGACGAACGCGCTGGTGCACACCGGGCGGGGTGCGGTCTTCGACGCGGTGCTGACCGAGGAGTCCCGGCTGCGGGTCGAGGTGCAGGACGGCGCGGCCCAGGTGCCCAGCCGGCGCGCCGCCTCCGAGACGGCGACGTCGGGGCGCGGGCTGTTCCTGGTGGAGGCGCTGGCGGACGACTGGGGCGTGCAGTTGCGGGCGGACGGGAAGACCACCTGGTTCGAGCTCTCCGCGGCCTGAACGGCGCCGGCGGCGTCCGACGGGGGCGGGTGGTGCCCGGCGGGACGGGTGGGGCGGGGGAGCGGGGAATTCCGGGGCCGCGGCGGGGGCCGGTGCGGGTGAATATGCCAGCGGCGATCGTGTGCGATCCGTACCGTTCGGCGCACTGGCATTGCCGCCTTGCCGAACATACGAGAGGGTAGTGAGAATGTGTGCCAGTAGGCACACGCAACCATCGCGGTCCGGCCGGCCCAGCAGGGGACACGGGAACACCAGCGGCCGCCAGGCAAGGCACCGGCAGGAGAAGCATGGCCACAGAGCCCGAGGCGCCTGGGCCCGCCCGCCGCACCCCGCCCGCCCAGGCCACCAGGAACGAGAGCAACGCCAACCCGCTGCGCACCGCCGTCGGCCCGCCCGCCGCCGGCCGGGCCGTGCCGCCGCCCTCCGGCCGCGGCCTGCCCACCCGCACCGGGGACTCCAGCCCGGAGTGGCTGGAACCCGCGATGGCCGCCAACGGCATCGGCTCCTTCGACTGGGACATCCGCCGCGACGTGCTGGTCGGCGACCAGCGCGCCTGCACCATCCTCGGACTGGTCGGCCAGCCCTTCGACCGCACCTCCGCCTCCTTCCTGGCCCTGCTGCACCCCCAGGACGCGCCCGTGGTGCGCCGCCGGGTCGAGCGCGCCGTCGCCGAGCTCGGCCAGTGCGGCGCCTACTACCGCACCGTCTTCCCGAACGGCGAACTGCACGCCGTGCGCTTCCGCGGCCGGGTCCTCGCCGACGCCTTCGGCCGCCCGTCCCGGATGGTCGGCTTCGTCTGGGACGCCACCGTCGAACTGCACAAGCGCGAGCGCGCCGACGAGCAGGCCGCGCTGCGCGAGGAGCGCTCCCGGTTCATCAAGGAGGCCGCCCGGGCGCTCTCCGAAGCCGTCACCGTGCGGGACGTCGCCCGGGTGTTCACCGAACTCCCGCTGCCCGGCCTCGGCCCCGACGGCCTCGCACTGGCCTCGCTGGAGGCCGGCCGGATCGCCCTGCTCGGCTCCAGCGGCTACCACAACGGGCTCAGCGACCAGTTCGACCGGATCCCGCTCGCCCCCGCCCACCCCGCCGCCGAGGCGATCCGGCAGCGCGCCCCGGTCTTCGTCTCCAGCCGCGAGGAGTACCGGGAGCGCTACCCCGAGGCGTGGGACTGGGCCGAGGAGAGCGGCCGCTCCTCCTGGGCGTTCCTCCCGCTGGTGGCCAGCGGCCGCCCCACCGGCGTCTGCGTGGTCTCCTTCGACGACGCCCGCGAACTCGACGCCGACGAGCGCACCCTGCTCTCCACCCTCGGCGGGCTGGTCGCCCAGTCCCTCGCCCGAGCCCGCCTGCACGACGCCGAACACGAACTCGCGGCCGGCCTGCAGCGCGTCATGCTGCCCCGCACCGTCCCCGCCGTCCCCGGCGTCAGCACCGCCGTCCGCTACCTCGCGGCCGGCTCCGGCCTGCAGATCGGCGGCGACTGGTACGACGTCGTCCCGCTGCCCGGCGGCCACGTCGGCCTGGTCATCGGCGACGTCCAGGGCCACGACGTGCACGCCGCCGGCATCATGGGCCAGCTGCGGATCGCGCTGCGCGCCTACGCCGCCGAGGGCCACCCGCCCGCCGCCGTGATGGCCCGCGCCTCCCGCTTCCTCGCCGACCTCGACACCGACCACTTCGCCACCTGCACCTACGCCGAGGTCAACGTCGACTACGGCGTGGTCTACGCCGTACGGGCCGGCCACCTCGACCCCGTGGTGCGCCGCGCCGACGGCACCGCGCACCCCGTCCCGGTCTCCGGCGGCCTCCCGCTCGGCGTCGACCCCGACGAGGAGTACCGGGTCACCCGGTTCAGCCTCGACCCCGGCGAGACCGTCGTGCTCTGCACCGACGGACTCGTCGAAGCCCGCGACATGGACCTCGACACCGGGTTCGCCCGGCTCTGCGCGACCGTCTCCGGCCACCTCCCCGGCATCGACGAGTCCCCCCGCGAACCGCTGGAGGAACTCGCCGACCGGATCGCCTCCCAGGCCGCCGACACCAGCGAACGCGAGGACGACATCGCCCTGCTGCTGCTCCGCTGGGACGGCCCGGCCGGCGGGCGCGCCGCGCAGCAGCTGCGCCGCCGGATCGGCCAGGCCGACCTGGCCCGGATCGCCGAACTGCGCGGCGAACTCCGGGACGCGCTGCGGCGCTGGGGCGTGCCCGAGCTGATCGACACCGCCGAGCTGCTCTCCTCCGAACTCGTCACCAACGCGATCCGGCACACCGACCGGGACGCGATGTTCACCGCCCGCCTCTACCAGGAGCACGGCCGGGCCCGCCTGCGCGTCGAGGTCGAGGACGAGTCGGACCTCTGGCCCACCCGCCGCACCCCCGGCGAACAGGCGTCCTCCGGCCGCGGACTGATGCTGGTCGAGGCGCTCGCCGACACCTGGGGCGTGGAACCCCGGGGGACCGGCAAGCGGATGTGGTTCGAGCTCAGCACCTGAGCAGCCCCTGCCGGGGGCTCGGCGGGTGCGCGCATACAGGGGCTCGGGGAACGGCGAGGCCCGGTCTGCTGGCGGTTCACTGCCGTGGCGCGCATCGGCTTCGGGTTCTGTTACTACAACGCAGCAGCACGAACCTTCGATGGGCTCCGGCCGTCAGCAGCACGGACTCGCCGTTCCCCGAGCCCCTGTCGGGGCTCCCTGTCGGGGCTCCGTATCAGCCGAACTGCTGCTCCAGGTCCTTGAGCTTCTGCTCGAGCGAGTCGAGCCGGGGCAGTGTCACGGTGTCCTCCTCGGGGGTGAGGTCCACGACGCTGCGGTGGGTGGTGGGGGTGGCGGGGAGGCCGGTGGGGGTCGCTATGGCGGGCTCCGTCGGGGTGGCGGAGGCCGCGGGGGCGGGGGCGGGTTCGAGTTGGCGGGCGGCGCGGTGGCGCCAGCCGGCGCCGGGCTGGCGGCCGATGGCGCGGATCTCGGCGCGTTCGCGGCGGGAGGCCATCCGGCGGCGTTCGCGGTTCTCGGCGGCGGTCCGCTTGTCGTCGCGGACCTCCTCGACCGCCTCGTCCAGGGTGCGGACCCCCTCCAGGAGCATCAGCGACCACGCGGCGTAGGTCTCGCGCGGGGCGCGCAGCCAGCGGACCACCCGGATCTGCGGGAGCGGGCGGGGGACGAGCCCCTGCTCGCGGAGGGCGGCGACCCGGGTCTGCTTGAGGGCGCGGTCGAAGAGCACGGCCGCGGAGAGCGACATGCCGGCGAAGAACTGCGGGGCGCCGTCGTGGCCGAGGCCGCGCGGGGCGTGCACCCAGTTGAACCAGGCGGACGCGGCGGCGAACAGCCAGACCAGCAGGCGGGAGCCGAGCGCGGCGTCGCCGTGGCTGGCTTCGCGGACGGCGAGGACGGAGCAGAACATGGCCGCGCCGTCGAGGCCGAACGGGACGAGGTACTCCCAGCCGCCGGAGAGGCCGAGGTTCTGGACGCCGAAGCCGACCAGCCCGTGGAAGGAGAGCGCGGCGGCGACCGCGGCGCAGCAGAACAGCAGCAGGTAGGAGGCGCCGCCGTAGAGGGACTCGGTGCGGCGGCGGCGTTCCTCGGCGCGCTCCCAGGCGGAGTCCGGTCCGCTGCCGGTGGTGCGGGTGGCCGGTCCGCTGCGGCTGCGGGCGAAGGCCAGCAGGGCGACGACGGCCAGCAGTGCGGCCGTACCGGCGACGGCCCAGCCCAGCGGTATGTCCGACAGTCTCATAGCCTGATCCAGCCTCGCTTTCCGGTCGTGATGGCGGGGACCATCATGGCGGAGAAATTCGGCGATCAAGGCGGGATCGGGGGCATTACCCCGTTAGGGGGGAATTCCGGCGGAGTTAATGAATTATCGTCAGACCGGCGGTGCCGTGCGGTGCTAACAGGCGCGCGGGCAGCTGACGCAGAGTTCGGCCGGGCGGACGGTGTAGTACAGGCAGCAGCTGACCCGGGTCCTGGTCCGGGCGCCGGCCGTCCCGCGGAAGCCCGGGGTACCGACGAACGGGGCCGCGGCGGCGTCGCCGGTGAGCAGGGCCTCCAGCGCGGCCACCGCCGGGGGCTCCTCGCCGAGCAGCCCGGCGGCGTACCAGAGGCCGTCCACCACGTCGTCGGTGACCAGCGCCCACAGGGTGCGCGGGCCGCGGCGCACCGCGGGGCGGAAGGAGTCGAGCAGCGGCGCGAAGTGCTCGGCGAGCGCGGTGCGCAGGGCGGCGTCGAGCGCCGGGCGGTCCGGGACGACCAGGGCGCCGGGGCGGCCGGCCGCCGGGTCGCCGGGCAGGCAGTGGAAGCCGGCCGGGTCGGCGGTCAGTTCGCCGGTGGTGCGGTTGATCGAGACCCGGTCGACCGGCAGCACCGGGACGCGGCGCTCCAGCAGCCAGGGCAGCGTGAAGGCGAGCGCGACCGGCCAGGCGTAGCGGTGCAGGCTGAACCCGGCGGTGACGTCCGGACGGGTCGGGGTGCCGTACAGGTCGAGGCCGAGCCGCTCGTCGAAGGCGATCATCGCGTCCAGCGCGGCGCGGTCCCCGGCGAGCGCGGCGGCGCCGGTCCAGTCGGGGCCGGTGCGCGGGGCGGCGTGGTGGATCCGCAGGTCGGGGAAGGCCCGGCCGAGGCGCAGCCAGCTGTCCTGGCAGGGCGGCGCTCCGGCGGACGAGGGGGACTGCTCGACCTGGTGGGCGGTCACGCGGGCTCCCGGGGTGGTGCTCCCGGGGGCGGACCCGGGCAGGGCGAGGTGGACCTGCCCGGACTGCTGCTCGCCCCGGGCAGGTAAGGCTCACCTTAGCTGATGCCGTGCCGCAGGTCGCGCCGGGCGCCGCCGTCCGGGGGGCCGGGCTGCGCCGGCACCTGCGCCAACCGCTTCGCCAGCCACACCGGCACCCCGCCGAGCGCCTGCACCAGCCGGGCCGCCTCCGCCCGCAGCCGCTCCGCCTCCCCCGGATCCGACACCTCTGCCAGCGAGGCCAGTGCCGGGGCCACCCCCACCGTGAAACCCAGTTCCTCGCGCAGCCGCAGCGAGGCCGCGAACCCCGCGTGCGCCCGCTCCCGGTCGCCCGCGGCCTGCGCCAGGCCCGCCAGGTGCCGCCAGGTCGAGGAGCGCAGCAGCTCGTCCCCCCGCTCCCGGGCCCCCTCGTGCGCCCGGGTGTACGCGCTGTGCGCCGCCACCGGATCGTGCAGCAGGTTCTCCGCGACCAGCCCCCGCCGGAAGTCCAGCAGCGGACGGCCCGGCGCCCGCGGGGCCAGCAGCGCCGAGGTCCGTCCCAGCGCGGCCTGCGCCTCGTCCAGCCGGTCCCGCCGGCCCAGCACGCTCGCCACGTACGCCAGGAACCCGCGCGCGCAGGACGCCGCCGCGCGCGTCTCGATGCCCGCGACCGAGGCTTCGGCGTGGCGCAGCGCGTCCTCCGCGCGCTCCCAGTGGTCCGCGGTGAACAGGCACTGCTCGATCAACAGCTCGGCCCGCTGGAGCGCGGCGGCCGGGTCCCGCCCGGCCTGCGGGCGGAGCAGGTCCGCGGCCTCCTGCCAGCAGCCGCGCGACCGCAGCCGCCAGACGACGTCCGCCATGCCCCCCGGGGCAGTACCGTGCACCGACAACGCCACCTCCTTGTGCGCGCCATGCAACGACCCGCCGGCCCGAGGGCCCGCGTCGTGGCGGCAATTCAACACGCGCGGGAGCTTGTGCACCAGATCACGAGCGCGAGGAAATCCGGAACGGCCCGATCCGGACGGTGGTCGTCAAGGGCGTGCGACGGGGGCGCCCAGGGGGTGTTCCGGGCGCGCGACGGGCGTGCGACAGGCGCGCGGCAGGGGCGCGTCGGGAGCGTGCGGGCAGGGCGGGCGGACGGGGCGTCAGGACGTCCAGCCGGTCTCCATCAGCGCCTCGGCGGCGCCGTTCGACGGCTGCGGGATGCCCGCCGCGTCCAGCGTGAACAGCGCCACCAGCAGCTGCTCGCCGCGCACCACGGTCTGCCGGGAGTACCCGGCGACGGTGAACATGGCGGCCGCGACGTCCTCGCTGTGGAGTGTTTCCAGCCACAGGCACTCCACCTCCTTCACGTCCGCCGGCTCCGACCAGGTGTCCACCCGGGCCACCATCCGGCTGCCCAGCAGCGTGGTCGAGTCGCGCTCCTGGCCCGGCGTCAGCTCCAGGTGGTAGAAACCCAGCCACTGCAGGTACCGGGCCGCCGTCAGCACCGCGTCCTGCGGCGTGCGCACCGGCTGCGGCCGGAACGGCGGACGCAGCGCCCGGGCCGCGCCCGAACCGGCGGCCAGCGGGTCCGGCGCCGGGTCGGCGGCCGGCGGCACCGCGGTGGTGTACGGGCGGGCGCTCTCCACCGGACGGCTCGACCGTGCGTCCGCGCCCTGCATCCGCGGCACCCGGTCCACCGGCAGCCGGACCGTCGCCCCGCAGTCGCAGGTGAACTCCGGCTGCGGCCACTGGTCGTTGCGCCCGCAGTGCGGGCAGCGCATGCTCAGCCAGGAGTCCTCCCAGGACCGGAACCTGACCTGCACCGGCACCCCGCCGCGCAGCAGCGGCACCCGCAACTGCGCCCCGCACGGGCACGGCAGGCTCGGCGGCTCGTACCGGTGCTCCGCCCGGCAGGCCGGGCAGCGGACCTGGCTGGCCCCCGACGGCGAACCGGGGGAGAAACCGGCGGGCACCGCGGCGCCGGGGGCATCGGTGGCGTCGGCGGCGTCCTCGGGCAGCGGCATGGCGGTCACCGTCCGTTCGGGTCGAGCGGGAGGGGGTGACTCCATCCTGGCCGATCGGGGGCCCGGCCGGTGCGGAATGAGGGATTCCTCCAATGCAGTTGAGGTGGCGGAAAGGTGAGCGAACGGTCGCGCGCCGGGGGCGCACGCGGCCGGGCGGGACGCCGGTGACGGATGGGCCGGGAAGGTGCCGGCGGGACGGTACTGATGTACCGTCAACTCCCTTTAGAGGCTGGGGATCGCGTGGCGTAGGTTTCCGTCATGACGACTTTCGTACTGACAGCGGGCGCCTGGCTCGGCGGGTGGGCCTGGGACGAGGTGACGCCGCTCCTGGAGGCGGCCGGACACCGGGCGGTGCCGATCACCCTGGCGGGCCTGGCCGAGCGCCGCGACGAGACCGCCGGACTGGAGACCCACGTGCGGGACGTCGTGGCGGCGGTCGAGGCGGTCGAGGCGGCCGAGGCGGTCGGTGGCGGGGACGGCGGGGGCACCGTCCTGGTCGGGCACAGCTACTCCGGCGTCCCCGTCGGCATCGCGGCCGCCCGGCTCGGCGACCGCCTGCGCCGCACCGTCTTCGTGGACGCCAACCTCCCCGTGCACGGACAGCCCTTCGTCGCCTCGCTCCCCGACGGCGGAACGGTCGTCCGGAGGGCGATAGCCGCCCACGGCACCGACTGGCCGCCGCTGCCGCCCGCCGCCTTCGCCGCCCACGGCCTCGCCCCCGACCACACCCGCGACCTGCTCGCCCGCGCCGTCCCGCACCCCGGCGCCACCCTCACCGACCCGGTCGACCTCCCCCGCCCGCTCGCCTCGCTCACCGCCACCTACCTGCACTGCCGCCGCGACGGCTCACCGCTCCGCCCCGACGCCGCCGCACTGACCGACGGCGGCCACTGGCAGTCGGCCGTGATCGAGTCCAGCCACTGGCCGATGCTCTCGGTGCCCGCCGAACTCGCCGCCGCGCTGCTGGCCGAAGCCGAGCGCTGAGCCCCTGCCGCCGGGCGGGCGCGGTGGCGCGGTGGCGCGGCGGGGGTCAGTCGATGCCCCACCGGGTCAGGTCGTCCGGGGTGTCCAGGTCGTCCGGGGCGCCCGTGCCGGTGCAGTCGACCAGGGTCACCGGGCGGCTCGCCAGCAGGGTCCGGGCGCCCGCGTCGCCGGCGGCGGTGGTGCGCAGGAAGGGGAAGTGCGCGGCGCCGATCAGGACCGGGTGGGCCCGGTGCCCGGCGTAGGCGCAGGCGGCGAGGTCGGTGCGGGCGGTGTGGACGGCGCGCAGGCGGCGTACCGCCTCGGCGGTCACGCCCGGGGTGTCCACCAGCAGGACGAGGACGGCGGTGGCCTCCGGCGGCAGCGCGGCGAGGCCGACCAGCAGGGAGGAGGCCATCCCGGTGCGCCAGTCGGGATTGTCGACCAGTCGACAGTCCCCGGTCGCCGTCCGGGCCCGCACCTCTGCCGCCGCCGCGCCCAGCACGGCCACCGCCCCGTCGCAGCCGCCGTCCGTCGCCACCCCGAGCACGTGCTCCAGCAGCGGACGCCCCCGGTAGGGCAGCAGCGCCTTCGGCCGCCCGCCCAGCCGGGAGCCGCCGCCCGCCGCCAGTACCAGGGCGGGCACCAGGGCCGGCACCCGCAACTCCTCCGCGCCGCCAGTCATGAGGACAGTCTGCTGCCGCACCCCGCCCCGCCGCCTTGGACGATCCGACAGGCCGGGCCCGCCGCCCGTCCGCCGCTCCCGGCCGTTCCGTCCCTGGACCGGGCCCCGGCCGCCCCCGTTCACTGGCCCCATGGCACCGCGCACCCCAGACACCCCCACCGGCGCTCCCGCACCGCTCGTCGACCGGTACGGCCGGGTCCACACCGACCTGCGGATCTCCCTCACCGACCGGTGCAACCTGCGCTGCACCTACTGCATGCCCGCCGAGGGGCTCGACTGGCTGCCGCGCGACCAGGCGCTCACCGACGACGAACTGCTCCGGCTGGCCCGGATCGCCGTCCACCGCCTCGGCATCCGCACCCTGCGCCTCACCGGCGGCGAACCCCTGCTGCGCCGGGGCCTGCCCGCGCTCGTCGCCCGGCTCGCCGAACTCGGTGCCGAGCTGTCGCTGACCACCAACGGCATCGGACTCGCCCGCAGCGCGGCCGAGTTGAAGCAGGCCGGGCTGCACCGGGTGAACGTCAGCCTGGACACCCTGCGCCCCGAGCGGTACGCCGCGCTCACCCGCCGCGACCGGCTCGCCGACGTCCTGGCCGGGCTGGCCGCCGCGCGGGACGCCGGGCTGGAGCCGGTCAAGGTCAACGCGGTGCCGGTGCGCGGCGTCAACGAGGACGAACTCGTCGACCTGGTGGAGTTCGCGGTCGGCCACGGCTACCGGATGCGCTTCATCGAGTCCATGCCGCTGGACGCCCAGGGCGCCTGGGACCGGACCGCGATGCTCACCGCCGACGAGATCCTCGCCGTCCTCGCCGCCCGCTGGACGCTCCTCCCGGTCGGCCGGCACGGCAACGCGCCCGCCGAGGAGTGGCGGCTGGACGGCACCGACCACGTGGTCGGCGTGATCGCCTCCGTCACCCGCCCGTTCTGCGCCGGCTGCGACCGCGTCCGGCTGACCGCCGACGGCCAGCTGCGCAACTGCCTGTTCGCGACCGCCGAGTCCGACCTGCGGGCACTGCTGCGCGGCGGCGCCGACGACGAACGGATCGAACGGGCCTGGCGGGACTGCGTGGCCCGCAAGGCTCCCGGGCACCGGATCGGCGACGCCGACTTCGTCCGCCCGGACCGGCCGATGTCCGCGATCGGCGGCTGAGCGCGCGGGTGAGCGCGCGGGCGGCCGGGCGGCCGGGCGGTTCCGGGAGCGGGCGTAGGATCGCCGGGCGGACGAAGGACACCGGGCGGGGAGGGGATTTCCCATGGCGGACATCGGCACGACGGGCCTCGGCACGACGGACATCAGGCAGTACCTGCGCGGCCTCGCGGTCTTCGCCGGGGAGTTGCCGGAGTTCGATCCGGACGCGGCGCCGGAGCGGCCCGAGACGCTGTTCGTCGACTGGCTGACCGGGGCGGTGGACGCCGGCGTCCGGGAGCCGCACGCGATGACGCTCTCCACCGTCGGCGCCGACGGCACGCCCTCGGCGCGGGCGCTGCTGCTGAAGAACGTGGACCGGCGCGGCTGGCAGTTCGCCGCCGGTGCCGCCAGCCCCAAGGGGCGCGACCTGGCCGCGAACCCGGTGGCGGCGCTCTCCTTCTACTGGCCCCAGCAAGCCCGGCAGGTCCGGATCACCGGCACCGTCGCGCCGGAGTCGGCGGAGCGCAGCGCGGACGACTTCCTGGCCCGCTCGCCCGGGGCGCGCGCCGAGGCGCTGGCCGGGCGGCAGAGCAGCCCGCTCCGGGACGTCCGGGAACTCGAACTGGCCACCGAGCGGGCGCTGGAGCGGGTCGAGCGGGAACCCGGCCTGGTCGTGCCCGAGTGGACGCTCTACACCGTCCGCGCCGAGCAGGTCGAGTTCTGGCAGGCCGACAAGGAGCGCAGGCACACCAGGCTGCGCTACGAGCGCGCGGGCGAGGACTGGACGCGCGGGCGGCTGTGGCCCTGAGCGGATCCGGCGCGGCCGGTGACCGTTGCTCTGCGGTTCGTGGCGGGGGCGGAGCGCGGCGGGGCGGGGTTTGCCCGGTTTGTGAGGTGGGTCATGTCGCGGCCCGACCGGCTTGACCCGGCGGATCGGGGGCTGGTCTCCTGGTGGGCCGTCAGAGTCGCCCAGCCGCAGAGGAACACCGTGCGCTCCCGCCGTACCGCCGTCGCCGCCGTCCTGTTGCTCGGTCCGCTCGCCCTCGCCGGGTGCACCAGCGCGCAGAAGGGGGGCGGGGGTGGTGGCGCCTCGGGGGCGGTCTCGCAGGGGACGAACCCGCTGCAGAACCCGGACGGGACCAAGCCCGGCCTCGCCCCCGTCAGCGGCGACGCCGACAAGAAGGCCGGACGGGACCTCATCGCCAAGGTCAAGACCGCCGACGCCGGCCCGAAGACCGGCTACGACCGCGACCAGTTCGGGCCGCCGTGGACCGACAACGTGGACGGCGTGCCGCTGGGCCACAACAACTGCGGGACGCGCGACGACGTGCTGGCCCGGGACGGGCAGCAGGTCCAGCACAAGGACGGCTCCGCCTGCACGGTCACCGGCATGACCATCTGGGACCCGTACACCGGCAAGACCGTGCAGTGGACCAAGCAGCAGGCGTCGAAGATCCAGATCGACCACGTGATGCCGCTCTCCTACGACTGGCAGCAGGGCGCCGCCCAGTGGGACAAGGCCAAGCGGGTGCAGATCGCCAACGACCCGCTCAACCTGATCCCCGCCGACGGCTCGCAGAACGCCTCGAAGGGCGACTCCGGCCCGGCCACCTGGCTCCCCGCCAACACCGCCGTGCACTGCTCGTACGCGATCCGGTGGGCGCAGGTCTCGCTGAAGTACCAGCTGCCGGTGACGCCCGCCGACAAGAAGACCATGCTCGCGCTGTGCGGCGGCTGACCCGGGGGCCGGGTCGGCGGCGGTCGACGGGAAAGGCCCGGGGCCGTCCGGGGCTCCCCGGGGA
>NZ_JBHUWH010000017.1:0-38470 GCF_042670125.1 Kitasatospora sp. NPDC057198
AACGCGACGGCCGCCGCCGCACCCGCCCCGGCACCCGTCGCGCCTGCCGCACCCGCGCCGGTCGCGCCCGTCGCGTCCGCCGCTCCCGTCGTCGAGGGGGAGCGCCCGCTGGCCAAGCCGCCGGTGCGCAAGCTCGCCAAGGACCTCGGGATCGACCTGCGCGCCGTGGTGCCGACCGGCCCGAACGGCGTGATCACCCGCGAGGACGTGCACGCCGCGGCGAGCACCGCCGCCGAGGCGGTCGTCGAGCCGGTGGCCGCCCCCGCGGCGGAGCAGCGGCCGGCCGCCGCGGCACTGCCGGTGCCGAGCGCGGCCGGGGACGTCCGGGTGCCGGTCAAGGGCGTGCGCAAGGCGACCGCGCAGGCGATGGTGGCCTCCGCGTTCACCGCGCCGCACGTCACCGAGTTCGTCCAGGTCGACGTGACCCGGACGATGAAGCTGGTGCGCAAGCTCAAGGAGAGCGGCGAGCTCGGCGCCGGGGTGCGGGTCAGCCCGCTGCTGCTGGTCGCCAAGGCGCTGCTCACCGCCGTCAAGCGGCACCCGGAGATCAACGCCAGCTGGGACGAGCCGGCCCAGGAGATCGTCGTCCGGGGCGCGGTCAACCTCGGCATCGCCGCGGCCACCCCGCGCGGCCTGATCGTCCCGAACATCAAGGACGCCGGCTCCCGGACGCTCTCCCAACTGGCGGTCGCCCTGGGCGAGTTGGTGGAGACCGCGCGGCAGGGCAAGACCGCTCCGGCGGACATGTCGGGCGGCAGCATCACGATCACCAACGTCGGCGTGTTCGGCGTCGACACCGGCACCCCGATCCTGAACCCGGGCGAGGCGGCCATCCTGGCCTTCGGCGCCGTCCGGGAGCTGCCCTGGGTGCACAAGGGCAAGGTGGTGCCCCGCCAGGTCACCACGCTGGCGCTGTCCTTCGACCACCGGCTGGTCGACGGCGAGCTGGGCTCCAAGGTGCTCGCGGACACCGCCGCGATCCTGGAGTACCCGAAGCGCCTGATCACCTGGGGCTGACCGGCCCCACCGACCCACCGGGCCCCGTTCCGCGCACCGCGGAGCGGGGCCCGCGGCGTGCCCGGGCGGCGTGTCCCGGCCGGGCAGGCAGGTGCCGGCAGGCGGTCAGCGGCGGGCGGAGTGCCAGCTGGCGCGGGCCAGGGCGTGGAAGTCCGCCGAGGCCGGGTGGCCCAGGCCGAGGGCCGCGCACAGCAGGGTGGCGGTGGTGGGGCGCGGCCCGGCCACGCCGCGTTCGAGGTCGGACAGGGTGCGGATGCCGAGCCCGGCCCTGGCGGCCAGTTCCTCCTGGGTCAGTTCGGCGCCCCGCCGGTGGGTGCGCAGGACGCGCCCGAACGTTTCGCGCGGATCCGTTTCCCCTCGGGTCCCCATCGCCCCGCCACCCCCCTGTCGTTCCCCCGTTCGGCAGCGTATCCCGTCCGGCCGGAGCCGGGCGCCGCGCCAACTCGACTGCCCGGATTCGGAATTGGGAATTCCGGCGGACCCCTACCGGAAATCACCCGGGAGTGTCGGGCATTGGGCCGCCCGAGGGAGTTTCGCGCCCGTCCCGCCCGGCCCCGGTCCGCGACGGGTACGTGTGTGCGACCGAGTCGCCCGCGCAGCCAGGCCGGGCGGCCGTCGCAGCGAGGATCCCCCCGTATGCCGACTGGTGCTCCCGGACCCGTGATGCGTTCGGCGGCCGCCCTGCTCCTGGTGGCCGCCGCCGTGCTGCCCGCCGTGGTGGAGGTGGCCTCGCCCGCGCCCTCGACCGCGATAGGCCCCCCGCCGGGGCCCGACCGGGCGGTGCCGCCGGTCTCCCACCCCGGCCTGCGCGCCCCCGGCGCGCCCTCGGTGGACCTGCGGCTGACCGGCGACGCGTCCAACCGGATCACCCTGGTGCTGCTCGGCGACGGCTACACCGCGGCCCAGCAGCAGCTGTTCCACGAGCAGGCGGACCGGGCCTGGCGGGCGCTGCTGGAGATCGAGCCGTTCCGCACCTACCAGGGGTTCTTCAACATACGGCGGGTGGACGTGGTCTCCCCGGTGGCCGGGATCGCGGAGACCGAGAGCGCCGGGAAGTCCCCCGCCACCCCGCTCGGGATGCGCTTCTGGTGCGAGGGCACCGCCCGCCTGCTGTGCGCGGACGAGGGGGCCACCGCCCGCTGGGCCGGGCAGGGCGACGGCCCGCAGTACCTGATCGCGCTGGCCAACTCCACCGAGTACGGCGGCGCGGGCGGCACCGGCGTGACCACCCTGGCGGGCGGCAGCCCGGACGCCGGGCGGATCATCCAGCACGAGATCGGGCACACCGTCGGCGCCCTCGGCGACGAGTACGACTCGGCGCCGAACGACCCGGACTACCCGAACCTGTCCGCGGTGGACGCCGAGGAGATGCTGCGCGAGCGGACCAAGTGGTGGCACTGGCTGGGCGCCGAGTCGCCGGACGGCGGCGGCGTGGTCGGCGCGTACCGCAGCGCCAACGGCCTGTACCGGCCGACCGCCGACTCGGTGATGCGCACCCTGGGCAGCACGTACAACCTGCCCTCCCGGGAGGCGATCGTCGAGCAGCTGTACCGCCGGGTGAAGCCGGCCGACGACCCCGAGCCGGCCCCCGGACAGGTCGACGGGCGGCCCAAGCTGCACGTGCGGCCGCTGGCGCTGACCGGCCCCCGGCAGCTGCGGATCGGCTGGACGCTGGACGGCAGGCCGGTGGAGGCGAGCAGCGCGGACGGCACCTGGCTGGACACCGGGGCGCTGGCGCTGGAGCCGGGCGGGAAGCACACCGTCACGGCGACCGTCCAGGACACCACCGACTGGGTGCGCGACGAGGCGTTTCGCGAGCAGTACATGACCCGGACGGTGAACTGGACGCTCACCGGTTGAAACCGGACGTTCCGCCGACCCCGACCCAAAGGTCAGGTCATGGGATGACTAGCCTGGTCCCACTATGAGCGTGGACCCCGCCCCGACCGCACCGTCCCTGTCCGCCTCCGTTCCCCGCCCCCGCGCCGACGCCCCGCGCGACGCCCCCGCCGCGGCCCCCGCCGCCGCCTCGCCCGTCGCCGCCTTCCACCCGCCGGGCGGCCGGGCCGCCTGGTTCGCCTGGACGGTCGGCGTCAGCGTCTACGTCCTCGCCGTGGTGCACCGCACCAGCCTCGGCGTGGCCGGGCTGGACGCCTCCGCCCGGTTCGGCATCGGCGCCTCCGCGCTGTCCACCTTCTCGATCCTCCAGGTTCTGGTGTACGCCGGGATGCAGGTGCCGGTCGGCCTGCTGGTCGACCGGATCGGTCCGCGCCGGGTGCTGGTGCTGGGCGTGGCGCTGATGAGCGCCGGGCAGCTGGCGTTCGCCTTCTCCACCGCGTTCGGGCCCGCGCTGGCCTCCCGGGCGGTGCTCGGCTGCGGCGACGCGATGACCTTCATCAGCGTGCTGCGGGTCGCCGCCCGCTGGTTCCCGGCCGCCCGCAACCCGTTCGTCGCCCAGCTCACCGGCCTGGTCGGCACCGGCGGCAACCTGTTCACCACCGTGGTGCTCGCCCAGGCGCTGCACACCGCCGGCTGGAGCACCACCTTCGGGGCGATCGCGCTGACCGGCGTGCCGGTCCTCGTCGCCGTCCTGGCCCTGCTCAAGGAGGCCCCGCCCGGCGCCCCGGAGCCCGTCCGGCACGAGAGCACGCGGCTGCCGGTCGGGCAGCAGATCCGGGCCGCCTGGTCCGAACCCGGCACCCGGCTCGGCATGTGGGTGCACTTCACCACGGCCTTCCCGGCGTCCGCGTTCGGCCTGCTGTGGGGGATGCCCTACCTGGTCGAGGGGCAGGGCATGTCCCGGGCCGGGGCGGGCGGCCTGCTCAGCCTGCTGGTGCTCAGCGGGATGGCCTTCGGCCTGCTGTTCGGCCGGATGGTCTCCCGGACGGCCGCCTCCCGGCTGCCGATCACCTTCACCGTGCTCACCGCCACCGCGCTGTGCTGGACGGCCGCCCTGGCCTGGCCGCACGGCCACCCGCCGCTGTGGCTGCTGGTGCTGCTGATGCTGGTGATGGGCAGCAACGGCCCGGCCTCGCTGATCGGCCTCGACTACGCCCGCGCCTACAACCCCGCCGAACGGATGGGCACCGCCTCCGGCATCGCCAACATGGGCGGCTTCATCGGCTCGATGACCACCCTGCTCGGCGTCGGCGTCCTGCTGGACGCGCTCGCCGACCCGGGCGGCGACGGCTACGGCGCGCACGCCTACCAGCTGGCGTTCTGCTTCCAGCTGGTGCCGCTGCTGCTCGGGACGGCGATGATCCTGCGGCTGCGCCGCAAGGTCCGGTGACTCAGGGGGTGCTCGCCAGGTGGGCGAGCACCCGGCCGCCGAGCTCCTGGTCGCCGATCACGTTGACCAGCGCGGTCTCCGGGCGGACCCGGCCGCAGCACAGCCGGACGAAGGTCTGCCAGTCCATCGACAGCCGCACCTCGGGGGCCAGCACCACCGACTCGTCCACGCTGCCCCGGCCGTCCGGGCCGATCCGCACCGTGCGGTGGAACGGCAGCGCGCCCGCGACGTCGAAGGCCACCGTGGTGCCGATCGGCGCACCCGCCTGCTTGGCGACCTGCCGGGGCAGCGACTCGATCAGCCAGTCCCTGGTCACCACCGCGGCCGGGGAGTCCAGGTTGCCGGGCGCCTGCAGGGCCCGCCGCAGGTCCTGCTCGTGCACCCAGACGTCGAAGGCGCGCAGCCGCAGCAGCGTCGCGTACGGGACGTCCCGGGCCAGCGGGCCGCCGGGGAAGCGCACCGGGTCGCCCGGCTCGTGCTTGGCGTTCCGCAGCGCCCGGGAGCGCCGGATCACCGTGTACTCCAGCTCGCTGGTGATCTCCACCGGCGTCCAGCAGCGGCGCTTGTCGACCGGGAGCTCCATGTACCGGGTGAACTCGTTCGTCACGTGCCGCAGGTCGCGCGGGAGGGCGTGGATCGGCCGCGGGTCGCCGAGCAGCTCGGACTCGACGCCGATGATGTGCGAGACCACGTCCCGCACCGACCAGCCGGGACACTCGGTGGCCCGGTTCCAGGCGTCGGTCGGCAGTGGGGCGAGCAGCTCGGATATGGACTCGATCGACTGCGTCCACGCATCGGTGTACGCCTGCACGGTCTGGTTGTCCGTCACGGGTATCTCCGGCCCCTCCGTCGGCTTGCGTCGTCCCACGTCGTCCGGGCTGCCGAGACCTCGCACGGACGCGCATACGGCACGTTACGCTGCCGGGTGAGAGCAGGGCAGCGCTTTCGGGTGACGATCGTAGGACTCTTGCCGTGGACGGTGGTACTGTGCGCGCTTCATTGATCCAACTCGCCGTGTCGGACACCGAGCCGGCCGCCGAGCGGCGGGCCAGGGCCGCGGCGCTGGTCCGCGCCCAGGACGGCGCCGACCTGGTGGTGCTGCCCGAGCTGTGGCCGGTCGGCGGCTTCGCGTACGACGCCTGGGCGACCGGCGCCGAACCGCTGGACGGCCCGACCGCGGAGGCGATGTCCGCCGCCGCGCTGGCGGTCGGCTGCTGGCTGCACGCCGGTTCGATCGTCGAACGGGACCCGGACGGCCCGATCTACAACACCTCGCTGCTGTTCGCCCCCGACGGCGAACTGGTGCGCACCTACCGCAAGATCCACCGCTTCGGCTTCGACAGCGGCGAGGCGGTCGCGATGGGCGCCGGGCAGGAGATCGTCACCGTCGACGCGGGCTTCGCCGTGCTGGGCCTGGCCACCTGCTACGACCTGCGCTTCCCCGAGCTGTTCCGGGCGCTGCTGGACGGCGGCGCCGAACTGCTGGTCGTCCCGGCCGCCTGGCCCGCCCGCCGGGCCGAGCACTGGAACCTGCTGGCCCGCGCCCGCGCCGTCGAGGAGCAGGCCCTCGTCCTGGCCTGCAACACCGCCGGCACCCACGGCGGGGTCGAGCAGGCCGGGCGCAGCATCGCGGTCGACCCCTGGGGCCGGGTGCTGGCCGAGGCCGGGCCGGACGAGCAGGTGCTCACCGTCGACTTCGACCCGGCCGAGGTCGCCAAGTGCCGCGCCGACTTCCCGGTGCACCGGGACCGGCTGCTCGGCATCCCGGCGCCCGTGCAGCGCTGACCCGGCGGCGGTGCGGCGCTGGTCCCGCGCCCGTGCGGTGCCGACCCGGCGTGGTGCGACGGCGCGGTGGGCACGGATTTTTCCGTGCCCTTGGTCCGGATTGACCATTCCGGGGTACTCTGTGCGCGTTTTGTGAGCCGGGTCCCGGCCGCGTGAGGGCGCGGCACGGAGAGGGGGCGGCCATGACCGCTGCGGAGAACGGGGGCGGGCGCGCCCTGATCCGGCGCAACAGCCTCCGCGAACAGATCGCCGACGCCCTGCGCGACGAGATGATGGCCGGCCGCCTCCCGGCCGGGCGGAACTTCACCGTCAAGGAGATCGCCGACATCTACGGCGTCTCCGCGACCCCCGCCCGGGAAGCGCTGGTCGACCTCGCCGCCCAGGGGCTGCTGGTCAGCGAACCCCACCGCGGCTTCACCGTCCCCGAGTTCACCTGGGACGACTTCCTGGAGATCTTCGAGGCCCGCACCCTGCTCACCGACAACGCGCTGCGCCACCTGGCCGGCCGGGCGCACTGCTACGACTGGTCCCGGCTGCCCTCGCTGCGCCGCCGGGCCGACGCCGCGGCCAGGGCCGCCCGGTCCGGGCAGCTGGACGTCCTGGTCGGCTGCGACCTGCGGTTCTGGCAGGAGGCCGCCGCGCTGCTGTGCAACGAGCGGATCGCCGACTACCTCGGCTGGCTGCGGATCCAGTCCTGGATGTTCGCCGCCCCGCACCTGCGGGCGATCGGCGGCGACCTGTCCGAGGTCTGCTGGGACCGGCACGGCGAGCTCGTCGACCGGATCGAGGCCCGCGACCGGCGCGGGGCGCACCGGGTCGTCAACGACTACAACCTGTTCACCGTCGAACTGCTCGCCCGCCGGCTCGGCCACCCGCTGGAGGACGTCGCGGTGCTCCGGCTGCTGCGCGAGCCGACCGCCCCGGCCCCCGCCGCGACGGTGGCCCGGCCGTCCGCGACCGTCCCCCGGCCGGCCGCCGCCTCCGTCGGGTTGGGCCGGGTCCCGATGCCGCGCTTCGTGCCCCCCGGCCGGTTCGCCCGGCCGTTCCGACCGGGCAGCGGCGAGCCCGCCACGGGCCGGTAGGGTTGGGGCCCGTTGCCCCGCCACCCGAGAGGATGAGCCGGCCCATGGCCTGCGACCTCTGGCTCGTCCCGCTCGTGGACGTGCTCTCCCACAGCCCCGAGAACCCGTTCCGCGAGGACCTCGACCGCTACGACGCGGTGCTCGCCCAGCACGGGCTACCGCCCGTCCCGGTCCACCCGTACGTGCCGGGGTTCTCCGGGGACGTCGAGGCGATAGCCGCGTTCGACTACGACTCGCTGCACTTCCTGCGCCGCGCCTACCTGTTGGGGCTCACCGGGTTCGAGGTGACGCCGGTGGACGCGCTCGGCAGCGACTACGAGCAGCTGCTGGAGATGTTCGAGTCCACCGCCGAACAGTCGCACCTGGTCTGGCACTTCGACCACGCCGGGGCCTACCTGCCGGTGGAGTTCCGGATCCCGCTGGTGGCCGACGAACTCCTCGCCGCGGGCGGCCCGTTGGGCTCCTCGTACGGGCTGCTGCGCGAACTCCAGGCCGTTGCACCGCTGTTGGGCATCGACCCGCTCGACCCCCCGGCACCCACCCGCCCGCTGGGACCCACCCGGCTGGAGCAGTCCTTCGGGCCGCCGATCGACGACTTCCACCCCTACGCGCGGGAGCGCCACGCCTGGTCGGGGCTCTACACGGCGGCGACCCGCAGCGTCACCCAGGGATCGATGATCGTCTTCGCGTGACGGCCGCCCGGTGGGCCGGAACCAGGAGCGCACCCCCGGTGTGCGCGTCCCGGTGTGCGCGTCCCGGTTTCGCCTTCCGGCTCCGGCCTAGCGCAGCGGGCCCTCCGGGGGGCGCTGGCGGGGCATGGTGGGCCGGGTGCCCGGCGCGGGCAGGACGCGGACCTGGGCGCCGGAGCCGCCCTCGTTGCGGCCGCCCCAGGAGCCGGGGGCCTGGGTGGGGAGCTGGCTCATGCCCGCGCGGAACTCCAGCATCCACTCGGAGGTCTCGGTGCGGACCATGTCGGAGACGTCCTCGCAGAAGCGGCGCAGCACGCCGAGGCAGCGCTCGGCGGCCTCGCCCGCGGTCCCCTCGGTCGGGCCGAGGACCTCCCGGACGCACTCGGAGGCCCAGTCGAACTGGAACGCCTCCAGGCGGCGCTGGAGGGCCTGCGAGGTGGAGACGTCGCGCATCCAGCCGGAGGTGAGCCCGAAGGCGCGGTCGGCGAGCAGCGCGGCGGCGGCCAGGGCGAGGCCGGTGTAGCCCCACTCCATCGCGTGCTCGAGCCGGCCGGTCAGCGAGAGCAGCGGGGCGGTGACGCCGCCGACCGTGAAGACCGCGGCGGAGAAGCGCAGCAGGCGGGCCCAGCGGCGCTTCCAGACCCGGTCCCGGCGGTACCAGTCGATCGCCTCCACGGCGCGCTCCTCCGACCAGCGGTAGAGCTCCTCCAGCCGCTCGGCGGGCTCGCCCCAGTCGCCGAGCGGGAACTGGCGCGCGCTCAGGTCGGCGCGGCGGCGGGTCGGGGTCCGTCCGCCGGCCCCCGGGGCGGACTGGTCGTCGTCGGCGACCTCCTTGCCCCAGGGGCTCTCCTCGGGCTGCATTTCCGGCTGGCTCACCTGTGGCGCTCCCTGTGGCGGGGTGACTGCGGGGGCCCGGCGGGCACCGGGACTGACGGTACGGAGGCCGGTCGTCCCGGGGGGTCGGGCCGTCGGCTTCGTGGAACTGGCGGTTCGTGGCACGGCGGTGCGGGCCCGTGGCGCCGAGCGCGGGTCGCAGCCGCCCATGGTGCCGTGCCCGGCGGTGCGGCCGGGCTCGGGTCCAACAGCACTTCTTACCGCCAAATGGCTTACCGTGGGGGCGCTTCCGCAGTGATCGTTATGTGATTTCACCTCCGGAAGCCGAGGTGGGAGGGTTGCGGCGGCTGGCCGGATTTCACCCGTCCGAGCGAGGGTGACGGGGGTCGCCGGTGTGACGGCGCGGCTGCTCGGGGGATTTCCCTGTGCGTTCCTACGAAGAGCGCCGGCGCGCCGCCGCCCCGCGTCGGAGCTTCCTCCGGAGCCGCCGACGGTGCGGAACCGGCCACCGACTAGGCTTGGCAGGCGTGAAGGTCCTCGTCATCGGAACCGGCGCCCGCGAACACGCCCTGTGCCGCTCTCTGTCCCAAGACCCTGCCGTTACCGAGCTGCACTGCGCCCCGGGCAACGCCGGGATCGCGCGGGTCGCCACCCTGCACCCGGTCGACCAGCTGGACGGGGACGCGGTCACCGCGCTCGCCCGGGAGCTGGGCGCCGACCTGGTGGTGGTCGGCCCGGAGGCCCCGCTGGTGGCCGGCGTGGCCGACCCGCTGCGGGCGGCCGGCATCCCGGTGTTCGGCCCCGGCAAGGAGGCCGCCCAGCTGGAGGGCTCCAAGGCGTTCGCCAAGGACGTGATGGCCGCGGCCGGCGTCCCGACCGCGCGCTCCTACGTCTGCACCACCGAGCAGGAGGCCGCCGAGGCGCTGGACGCGTTCGGCGCCCCGTACGTGGTGAAGGACGACGGCCTGGCCGCCGGCAAGGGCGTCGTGGTGACCTCGGACCGGGCCGCCGCGCTGGAGCACGCCGTGGCGTGCGGCCGGGTGGTGATCGAGGAGTACCTGGACGGCCCCGAGGTGTCGCTGTTCGCGATCACCGACGGCACCACGGTGCTCCCGCTCGTCCCGGCGCAGGACTTCAAGCGCGCGCTGGACGGCGACCAGGGCCCCAACACCGGCGGCATGGGCGCCTACTCGCCGCTGCCCTGGGCCCCCGAGGGCCTGGTCGCGGAGGTGCTGGAGAGCGTCCTGCAGCCGACCGTGGACGAGCTGCGCCACCGCGGCACCCCGTTCTCCGGCCTGCTGTACGCGGGCCTGGCGCTGACCTCGCGCGGCACCCGGGTGATCGAGTTCAACGCCCGCTTCGGCGACCCGGAGACCCAGGTCGTGCTGGCCCGGCTGCGCACCCCGCTGGCCGGGGTGCTGCTGGCCGCCGCCAACGGCACGCTGGGCGGGCTGGAGCCGCTGCGCTGGTCCGACGAGGCCGCGGTGACCGTGGTGATGGCCTCCGAGGGCTACCCGGCGGCCCCGCGCACCGGCGACCCGATCGAGGGCCTGGACGCGGCGGAGGCCGACGGCACCGCCTTCGTGCTGCACGCGGGCACCAAGGCCGGCCCGGACGGCGGGGTGCTGACCGCGGGCGGCCGGGTGCTGTCCGTCACCGCCGTCGGCGCGGATCTCGCCGAGGCCCGGGAGAAGGCGTACGCGGGCGTCGCGAGGATCTCCTTCAAGGGCGGCCAGCACCGCACCGACATCGCGGCCGAGGCCGCCCGCTAGCAGCCCGTTAGCAGACAGCCGCCGCGGGGCGCTGTGCCCGGACCGACCCGTCCGGACGCAGCGCCCCGCGGCGTTTCCCGAGGCCGCGGACGTCAGCGGCGAGGCCGGAAAACCAGCCCTTCGGGTGACGGGCGGGGCATCCTGCTGACGGGGCGCGAGCGGGGGCCTTAGGGTGCGCTGCATCGCGCCGGGGCGGGGGCCCGGGTGCGGACGCGGCTCGTCCCCTCGGCGCGCCGGGGGGATGCTGGGAGCGGTGGCGCGCCCCGCCGCGGTGTCACCAGGACGGGTGGAATCGCCGGAGTTCCGGAACACCCGCCCGCACCGCGGCGTCGAGACTGGCAGGAGAGCGCCACGCGAGTCGTACCACCGGGTTCGGCATCCGCCGCTTCCCGTACCGGAATTGATCGAGTCGAGTCGGCTGCGAAGGGGGTGCCGCGGCGATGGCTGCAGTGGACACCGCACGCGCACGAGCCCAGGCCGTCCTGCGTCTGCGCGGACGGGCCGTGGCCGCCGCCGCGCTGCCCGCCGCCTGCGCGGTGGTGCTGCTGGCCGGGCGGTTCACCGGACACATAGGCGCCCCCGGGGCGCCGGACGCCCCGCTCTGGGACGGCATCCGCTGGGCGGTCTGCGCGGTCGCCGCGCTGAGCCTGGCACTGGCCGCGCTGGTCGCCGGGGCGCACCGGCTGGCCGTCCCCCCGGTCACCCCGGCGGTGCCGCTGGAGCGCGCCGACGCGCCCGAGCTGTACCGGCTGATCGAGGAGCTCGCCGAGCGCCTCGACGTCCCGGCGCCCGCCGCGATCGCGCTCACCCCGGACTGCGACAGCTGGCTGGAGGAGCCGCACCGGCGGCCCGGCCGGCCGGCGCCGGCCGCACCGGTGCTGGTGATCGGCTCCCCCTTCCTGTGGTGGATGCGGGCCGGCGAACTGTGCGCCCTGCTCGCCCCCGTGGTGGCCGGCGGCGCCGCGGCCGCCGACCCGGACATCGCGGCCGCCCGCCGCTGGGTGCGCACCCTGGACGCCTCGCTGGGCGAGCGCCGCCGCGGCCCGGCCGCCCTGGTCGGCCTGGTCGACCGGCGGCTGCTGGGCGCCTGCCGCGAGCACTCCGCCGAGCTGGAGCACGCCGTCGCCGCCTGGTCCTCCGAGCAGGCCAGGGCGGTCGACTACGGGCCGCGGATCGCCGCCCAGGCCCAGGTCGGCCTGGCCTACGCGGGCTGGGACCGCCTGCTCACCCGGGTCGCGCTGCCCGCCTGGCGGCTCGGCCTGCACCCGGCGCACCTGAACGCCGGCGTGGTCTCCGCGCTGACCGAGCTCTCCCGCCGCGACCGGCTCGCCGACGGCTACGAGAACCGGCTCGGCGACCGCCCCGCCTGCGACCTGCTGGAGGAGCCCGGCCTGGTCGACACCCGGGTCTCCCGGCTGGCCGCCGAACTGCTGCACGAGGAACCCGCCGAGGGCTGGCAGCCGCTCGACTGGGAGGACTACCCGCTGCGGGTGGTCGACCGGGGCTGGCGCGCCCAGGCCGCCGCCCTGCAGGCCGCCCTCGGCGACGACCGCCCGCACACCGGCCCGGCGCTGGACAAGCTGCTGGCCCGGCTGGCCGCGGGCGAGGCCGAGGAGCTGGCCGCCGCACTGGCCGGGCAGGTGGCGCGCGCCGCCGAGGTCGCGCCCCCGCTGCCCCCCGTGCGCAGCGGCCGCGACCTGCTGGTCGAGCACCTCGCCGCCACCGTCTGCTGCGCCGCGGTGGACGCCGGCACCGCCGCCCCCGGCCTGGACTGGCTGGACGGCCCGGTGCTGCTCTGCTCGGCCGCGCCCCGGGGCGAGTTGGCCGCCGCGGTGGCGATGGCGGTCGAGGACGGGCAGGACGGCCCGCTGCGCGGGTGGCTGGAGCGGGCCGGTGTCCGGGTCGAGCGCCCGGTGCGCCTTTCGGGCTGAACCGGGACGCTTGCGGAGTGTCCAGGGAAACCCGGTTTCATCCGTACCAATTGCTACGGTGGGGTGACGCTTCGCCGTCCAACTGTGGTGTGCTGGTCCGCACGCACATCCGCATGGCAATTGCCAACCCTCGGTGGATGGGCGAAGGGGTGGGGAGGGGCGTGTGGGGACGGAGTCCAACCGCCGGTGGGAGTCCGGCACGTTGGCGCACGGGGTGTCCGACCCGTTCGGGCAGGGCCCGCTGCCGTGGCTGCGCAGCCCCGACCACTACCTGGCGGACGGCGAGGGCGTCGTCCCCTGGTACGTGAGCGTGGACGCCCCCGGGCAGCGGCCGGTCGACGGCCCGGCCCGGCCGCGCCCGGCGGTCAGCGGCCCGCGCAACGCGGACGACGTGCGCCGGCAGATCAAGGGCTTCGCCTCGGCGGGCGTGGTCCGGCCCGGCGGCGCGGTGGACCTGCGGGTCACGGTCAACCCGCCGCAGGAGTTCCAGGTCGACGTCTACCGGATCGGCCACGACGGCGGGGACGGCGCCCGGCAGGTGTACTCCAGCCCGCTGATCGCCGGCCTGGCCCAGCCCGAGCCGATGGTCGCCGACCGCACCGTCTCCTGCCACCACTGGTGGCAGTCCTGGCGGTTGCAGGTCCCGCCGGACTGGCGCTCCGGCGCGTACGTGGCCGTGCTGACCACCGCCGACGGCGGGCACCGCAGCCACATCCCGTTCACCGTACGGGACTTCGACCCGGCCGACCTGCTGCTGGTGCTGCCGGACGTCACCTGGCAGGCGTACAACCTGTTCCCCGAGGACGGGCACCACGGCGCCAGCCTCTACCACGCCTGGGACGCGGCCGGGCACCTGGTGGGGGAGGAGGAGGCCGCCGTCACGGTCTCCTTCGACCGGCCGCACGCCGGCGCCGGGCTGCCGCTGCACGTCGGGCACGCCTACGACTTCATCCGCTGGGCCGAGCGCTACGGCTACGACCTCGGCTACGCCACCGCGACCGACCTGCACGCCGGGCTGGTGGACGCCTCCCGCTACAAGGCGCTGGTCTTCCCCGGCCACGACGAGTACTGGTCGGAGCCGATGCGGCGGGCCGCCGAACGGGCCCGGGACGGCGGCACCTCGCTGGTGTTCCTCTCCGCCAACAGCCTCTACTGGCGGGTCGAGCTGTCGGCCGGCCCGGACGGCGAACCGTCCCGGCTGCTGAACTGCCGCAAGCGCCAGCGGGTCGCCGCCGACCACCCCGCCGCCGGGGTGCCCGGCGCCGCCTCCGCCCTGTGGCGGGACGCCGGGGAGCCCGAGCAGCACCTGCTGGGCATCCAGTACGCGGGCAGCGTGCCCGCGCCGGTGCCGCTGGTGGCCCGCAACACCGGGCACTGGCTGTGGCAGGGCACCGGCCTGGCGGACGGCGACGAACTGCCCGGACTGGTCGCCGGGGAGGCCGACCGCTACTACCCGAAGGTCCAACTGCCCGCGCACACCGAGCGGGTGCTGCTCGCGCACTCCCCGTACCGGGACGCGAACGGCCGGGCCACCCACCAGGAGACCTCGCTGTACCGGGCGCCCAGCGGCGCGTACGTGTTCGCCGCCGGGACGTTCGCCTGGTCGCCCGCGCTGGACCGGCCCGGACACACCGACGAGCGGATCCAGCGCGTCACCGCCAACCTGCTGGACCACCTGTGCAAGGAGGGGCGCTCCGGCGGCTGACCCGGCGGGCGTGAAAGACTCGGTCGCAGAGCCCCCCAGCTGTGAGGACTGACTGACCGTGAGCGGATTCGTCACCAAGCCCGAGCCGGTCCAGGTGCCCGGCCTGGTCCACCTGCACACCGGCAAGGTGCGCGACCTGTACCGGGACGCCGACGGCAACCTGGTGATGGTGGCCAGCGACCGGACGTCCGCCTACGACTGGGTGCTGCCCAACGAGATCCCCGACAAGGGCCGCGTCCTCACCCAGCTCTCGCTGTGGTGGTTCGAGCGGATCGCCGACATCGTCCCCAACCACGTGGTCTCCACCGAGCTGCCCGCGGGCGCCCCCGCCGACTGGGCCGGGCGCACCCTGGTCTGCCGCAGCCTCGACATGGTGCCGGTGGAGTGCGTGGCCCGCGGCTACCTGGCCGGCTCCGGCCTGGAGGAGTACCGCCTCTCGCGGACCGTGTGCGGTGTCGCGCTGCCCGAGGGCCTGGACAACGGCTCCGAACTGCCCGGCCCGATCTACACCCCGGCGCTCAAGGCCGAGGTCGGCGAGCACGACGAGAACGTCCCCTACGAGGAGACCGCCCGCCGGGTCGGCGCCGAACTCGCCGCCACCCTGCGCCAGACCACCCTCGCGGTGTACTCCCGGGCCGGGGACATCGCCCGCGAGCGCGGCCTGATCCTCGCCGACACCAAGTTCGAGTTCGGCCTGCTGGACGGCGAACTGGTCATCGGCGACGAGGTGCTCACCCCCGACTCCTCGCGCTTCTGGCCCGCCGACGAGTGGCAGCCCGGCCGCGACCAGCCGTCCTTCGACAAGCAGATCATCCGCGACTGGCTGACCTCGCCCGCCTCCGGCTGGGACCGCAAGAGCGAGAACCCGCCGCCGCGGCTGCCCGACGAGGTCGTCGCGCACACCCGGCAGCGCTACATCGACGCGTACGAGAAGCTCACCGGGCTGCCCTGGAAGTGAGCCCCGGGCCGGCTGTGGCGGACCGTCACAGCCAGCCGTGCTCGCGGGCGACCCGGACCGCCGCGTGGCGGTTCTCCGCGCCCAGCTTGCCCGCCGCCGAGGACAGGTAGTTGCGGACGGTGCCCGGCGAGAGCGCGGCCCGGACGGCGATCTCGGCGACCGAGGAGCCGTCCGCGGCCAGCTCCAGCACGTCCGTCTCGCGCGGGGTCAGCGGCGAGTCGCCCGCGCTGATCGCCTCCGCGGCCAGCTCCGGGTCCACGTAGCGGCCGCCGGCCCGGACGGTGCGGATGATCCCGGCCAGGTCGGAGGCGGAGACCGTCTTCGGCAGGAAGCCGCGCACCCCGACCTCCAGCGCCCGCTTCAGGTAGCCCGGCCGGCCGTGCCCGGTCACGATCATCACCCGGCACTCCGGCAGCCGGTGCCGCAGCTCGGCCGCCACCTCGATGCCGTCCAGGCCCGGCATCTGCAGGTCCAGCACCGCCACGTCCGGGCGGTGCGCGGCGGCCATCGCCAGCGCCTCCGGGCCGGAGGCCGCCTCGGCGACCACCGCCAGGTCGTCCTCCAGCGCCAGCAGCGCTGCCAGGGCGCCGCGGATCAGGTGCTCGTCGTCCGCGAGCAGCACCCGCACCCGGTCGGTCATCTCTTGAACTCCAAGGTCTCGATCGGTAGTTCGGCGGTCAGTCGGAACCGCCCGGAGCCGCCGCCGGCGGTGCTCAGGGTGCCGCCGTGCGCGGCCAGCCGCTCGCCCAGGCCGCGCAGGCCGCTGCCTGCGTCCTCCGCGCGCGGCGGCGGCACGGCCGGGACGCCGTCGTTCTCCACCTCCAGCAGCGCGCTGCCGCCCGAGACCCGCAGCCGGAACAGGCAGTTCGCGGCCTCCGAGTGCCGCAGCACGTTGGTGGCCGCCTCCCGCACCACCCAGCCCAGCACCGACTGCGCCTCGGCGGGCAGCCCGTCCGCGCCGGACAGCTCGGTGCGGCAGACGACGTTCGCGGCCCGCAACACCGAGGCGGCGCCGGTCAGTTCGGTGTGCAGCTCGACGGTGCGGTAGCCGCGCACCACCTCGCGCACCTCGCGCTGCGACTCCTGGGCGATCCGCTGCACCTCGGTCATCTGGTCCACCGCCTCCGGGCGCCGGCGGCGGGCCAGCTGCACGGCCAGCTCGCTCTTCAGCGCGATGGTGGCCAGGTTGCGGCCCAGCACGTCGTGCAGGTCCCGGGAGAAGCGCAGCCGCTCCTCGGCGACCGCCAGGCGGGCCTGCGCCTCCCGGGCGGAGTCCAGGTCCCAGACCACCTTGGCGATCCAGGCCGAGCCGCGGGCGGCGACCCCGGCGAGCGCCGAGCCGAGCAGGCAGCCCAGCACCATGCCGAGCACGAACCCGGCGGGCGCGCCCCGCAGCAGCGGCGGCACCACGGCCAGCACCACGGCCGCCCCCGCCGCCACCAGGCAGTGCCGCACCGGCAGGGCCAGGCTGGTGGTGGCCATCCACAGCGTCATCGTCACCGTCGCCACCGGCACCGACACCGCGTTCTGGTCCAACGGCTGCGGGCCCAGCAGCAGCACCGCCGCCACCAGCCCCACCGAGGCCGCCCCCGAGACCGCCGCCCAGCCGTACGGGTACGGGCGGCGCCCCAGGTAGGCGGGCAGGCCGGTGCGGATCAGCACCACGTTCAGCCCCGCCGTCAGCAGCCCGCCCGGCACCCCGACCCGCAGCAGGTCGGCCGACTCCGGGTGGGCCGGGTACGCGCTGCCCAGCAGCGCCCACACCCCGCCCACCTGGAGCAGCGCCATCGCGTACAGCGACCAGCGCATGTACAGCTCGGTGCGCTGCGGCTTGGACAGCGCCCGCCAGCGGCGGATCGGTCGCGGCCTGCTCATCCGCACGGGGCGGCCCTCCGTCGTTCCTGGGTGGTCGTCGGACGAATCTAGCGGCGCGGCTCCCAGCGGAACCAGCGGCGGGCCGCCCAGAGCGCCGCGCCCGCCCAGGCCGCGGCCAGCAGCAGCGGCAGCCACGCCCGGCCCCACGTCTCGGCGAAGCCCGCGGACGGGCCGGTGCCGTCGGTGCCGAGCCATCCGATGTGCAGGAGCTGGAGCGCGGGGGTGGTCGGGAGCAGGCGGCAGACGTTCGCCACGGTGTCCGGCATCGACTCCAGCGGGATCATCAGGCCGGAGCCGAACTGGGCGGTCAGCAGCAGCGGCAGGGTGGTGATGCCGGCTGTCTCGACCGTCTTGGTGACCGTGCTGGACAGGGCGGCCAGCGCGGTCAGCAGCAGGGCGGCCAGCGCCAGTCCGGCCAGCACCAGCAGCGGGTTCGCGGGCGCCCGCAGGTCGAGCAGGGCGAGGCCGCCGACGCCCAGCAGCAGGCACTGGAGCAGCGCCAGCCCGATCGAGGGGACGGCGGTGCCGAGCAGGATCTCGCCGTCGGCGGCCTCGCCGGTGCGCAGCCGCTTCAGCACCAGGTCGTTGCGGCGGGCGGTGTAGGCGGTGGTCAGGTTGGTGTAGACGACCACCAGCAGGACGACGCCCATCGAGCTGGTGACCAGGTTGCCGTTCACGTCCAGGCCGGGGGTGTGCTCGGCGGCGGCCCGCAGGACCGAGCGGAGCGAGCCGATCAGCGCGAACGGCAGCACCAGGGCCAGGAACACCGCGGTGCGGTTGCGGCGCAGCAGGGTGGTCTCGGCCCGGCCCAGGGCCAGCAGCCGGGAGAGCGGGGTCAGGGCGGGGGCGGCGGCGGTGGTCATGCGGCACTTCCGAGGGTCTGGGGGCGGACGGGGGCGGCACCGGACGCGTCGTCGGCCGGGCCGGAGGCGGCGACGGCCAGGAACGCCTCCTCCAGCGAGGCGCTGCGGGCGTCCAGCCGGTCCAGGACGACCCGGTGCCGGGCGGCCCAGCCGAGCAGTTCGGTCAGGGTGCCCTGCAGGTCGGGGGTGCGCAGCAGCACCCGGCGGCCGTCGACCTCGGTGCTGGTGCCGGGCAGCGCGGGCAGGTCGAGCGCGGCGTGCGCGCCGGTGCGCTCGGGCAGTCCGAAGGAGATCCGGGCGGGGTGCGCGGCCAGCACCTCGGCGACGGTGCCGCCGGTGACCACCCGGCCGTGGTGCATGATCGCCAGCCGGTCGGCCAGCTCCTCGGCCTCCTCCAGGTAGTGCGTGGTGAGCAGCACGGTCGTCCCGGCCGTCCGCAGCTCGCGGATCAGCCGCCACACCGCGGCCCGCGCCTCCGGGTCCAGGCCGGTGGAGGGCTCGTCCAGGAACAGCACCTCGGGGCGGCCGAGCAGGGCCATCGCCAGGTCGAGCCGCCGGCGCTCGCCGCCGGACAGCTGCTTGACCCGCACCGTGCGCCGGGGCAGCAGGCCGACCAGGTCGAGCGCCTCGTCCACGGCCCGGGCGCCGGTGGTCAGGCCGGCCCAGCAGCGGCCGGTCTCGGCGAGGGTCAACTCGCCGGGGAAGCCGCCCTCCTGGAGCATGATGCCGATCCGCGGGCGCAGCGCGGCGCGCTCCCGGAGCGGGTCGAGGCCGAGCACCCGGACCTCGCCCGCGCTCGGCGCGGCCAGGCCCTCCAGCACCTCCAGGGTGGAGGTCTTGCCCGCGCCGTTGGTGCCGAGCAGGGCGAACAGCTCGCCGGGGGCGACGTCGAGGTCCAGGCCGCGGACGGCCTCGAAGCCGTCCGGGCCGGCGGGCCCGTAGCGGCGGTGCAGCCCGCGGGCCTCGACGGCGGGGCGGGAACGGCTGGTGTCGGTCATGGGTCCAGCCTCCCGGCGGCCGGGCCCCGTCAGTAGTGCGGTCCCTCACCGGGCAGCGGTGCGTCCGCACGGGTGGGCGGTGACAAATGTCATCGGTGCCCGCACGGCACTGCGCGGGAACGCCGAAGGCCCCCCTCGGTGGAGGGGGGCCTTCGGAACTGGAGCGGACGACGAGATTCGAACTCGCGACCCTCACCTTGGCAAGGTGATGCTCTACCAACTGAGCCACGTCCGCAGGTTATGGAGTTGTACTGCACCAGTCTGTTCACGCTGACTGCGAGCGGACGACGAGATTCGAACTCGCGACCCTCACCTTGGCAAGGTGATGCTCTACCAACTGAGCCACGTCCGCACGGTGCCTGGGCACCGGCCGCCCCGCTCGGGTTCCCCCGGTTGCGGCGACGAGAAATACTCTACAACATCAATCGGCCTGCTCGCCCCACCCTTCCCCGGCGGCGCGGCCGGGGAAGGGCCACGGGCCCGCAACGGGCCCGTGGCGGCGGTCAGTTCTCCTCGGCGAACGCCTCGTACACGTGCTTCGGGATGCGGCCGCGGGCGGGCAGCTCGTGCCCGTTGGACTGCGCCCACTTGCGGACCGCGGCCGGGTCCGGGGTGAGGGCGGTGCGCCGGAAGGACTTTCCGCTGCGGCTCTGCCGGCGGCCGGCGGCGACGAACGGGGCGAGGGCCTCCCGGAGCTTTTCCGCGTTGTCCGCGGACAGGTCAATCTCGTACGACTTCCCGTCCACGCCGAAGTGAACGGTTTCCGCGGCGGTGCCGCCGTCCAGATCGTCGGAGAGCGTGACCACTACGCGCTGGGCCATGGGTGTCAATCCTCTCGGGCAATTCGGCCGTCGGGGGTCTCGGATGCCCCGCCGGTCCGTTGGGCCGGGATCGCGGCATCCGCCGGCGGGCAGGGGAGCCCACGCCGAGATGCGGCGCGTTCGGCTGCCGGTCGCCCTATTCTGCACCCGCCGACCGGTGAAATCGTAGAGTTGGGGATTCCTTTTTTCGGGATATTCACGTGCTTCCCCTCCGGGGGGTTACCCGGGCCGTTACCCGCGCCGATACCCGCCCGGATAGCCACCCGTTGCAGACGGGATTAAAGCGGCGAAATCGGATGCGCGGGAGGGGTGTCGGGGGCCTGCGGCCCTTGGGGCGTAAGGGGTGTGGGTCTACGCGCGTTACCGCCGGTGGCCCGCAAGAGGGCCCCGGAGCCCAGGTAGTCTGGAGTTCCCCCGCCTTCACGCAATCACCACCGGGAGTGCCAGTGGCACGCGTCGTAGTCGACGTCATGCTCAAGCCGGAGATCCTCGACCCCCAGGGCCAGGCGGTGCAGCGTGCACTGCCGCGTCTCGGGTTCGCCGGGATCGCCGACGTCCGCCAGGGCAAGCGTTTCGAGCTGGAGCTGGAGGGGCCGGTCGACGACGCCGCGCTCGCCCGCATCCGCGAGGCCGCCGAGACCTTCCTCGCCAACACCGTGATCGAGGACTTCACCGTCCGCGTCGAGGAGGAGGGGAAGTGACCACCCGAGTCGGCGTCGTCACTTTCCCCGGTTCCCTCGACGACCGCGACGCCCAGCGCGCGGTCCGCCTGGCCGGCGCCGAGCCGGTCGCCCTCTGGCACCGTGACAAGGATCTCCACCAGGTCGACGCCGTCGTCCTGCCCGGCGGATTCTCCTACGGCGACTATCTGCGCTGCGGGGCCATCTCCCGCTTCTCGCCGGTCATGGACACCGTCATCGAGCAGGCCAAGCTCGGAATGCCGGTCCTCGGTATCTGCAACGGCTTCCAGGTGCTGTGCGAATCGCACCTGCTGCCCGGCGCGCTCACCCGGAACGACTCGCTGCACTTCATCTGCCGCGACCAGAAGCTCCGCATCGAGAACGCCTCCACCGCCTGGACCCGGGATTACTCGGCCGGCCAGGAAATCGTCGTTCCGCTGAAGAACGGCGAGGGCCGGTTCGTCGCCGACGAGCGCGTCCTCGACGAGTTGGAAGCCGAGGGCCGGATCGTGGCCCGCTACCTCGATCTGAACCCGAACGGTTCGTACCGCGACATCGCCGGCATCACCAACGCCGCCGGCAATGTCGTCGGCCTGATGCCGCACCCGGAGCACGCCGTGGAGCCGCTCACCGGTCCGACCACCGAGGGCCTGGGCTTCTTCACTTCCGTCCTGAAGCAGCTGGTGAACGCCTGATGAGCCTCACACCTCCCATTGAGTCCAGCTCCCTCCGGTCGCTGGACAGCGTCAAGAACGCCGAGCAGACCCCGGACGCCGCCCAGCCCTGGGCCGAACTCGGCCTCAAGGAGGACGAGTACGCGCGGATCCGCGAGATCCTCGGCCGCCGTCCGACCGGCGCCGAACTCGCGATGTACTCGGTGATGTGGTCGGAGCACTGCTCGTACAAGAGCTCCAAGGTCCACCTCAAGCAGTTCGGCGAGAAGGCCCCCGAGAACGACGCGATGCTCGTCGGCATCGGCGAGAACGCCGGCGTCGTCGACGTCGGCCAGGGCTACGCGGTCACCTTCAAGGTCGAGTCGCACAACCACCCGTCGTACATCGAGCCCTACCAGGGCGCGGCCACCGGCATCGGCGGCATCGTGCGCGACATCCTGGCGATGGGCGCCCGCCCGGTCGCCGTGATGGACCCGCTGCGCTTCGGCGCGGCCGACCACCCCGACACCCGGCGCGTGCTGCCCGGGATCGTCGCGGGCATCGGCGGCTACGGCAACTGCCTGGGCCTGCCGAACATCGGAGGCGAGGTCGTCTTCGACTCCTGCTACCAGGGCAACCCGCTGGTCAACGCGCTGTGCGTGGGCGTGATGAAGCACGAGGACATCCACCTCGCGCAGGCGTCCGGCCCCGGCAACAAGGTCATCCTGTACGGCGCCCGCACCGGCGGCGACGGCATCGGCGGCGTCTCGGTGCTCGCCTCGGAGACCTTCGACGCGACCGGCCCGGCCAAGCGCCCCGCCGTCCAGGTCGGCGACCCGTTCCAGGAGAAGCTGCTCATCGAGTGCACCCTGGAGATCTTCAAGGAAGACCTCGTCGCGGGCATCCAGGACCTCGGCGGCGCCGGCCTGTCCTGCGCCACCTCGGAGCTGGCCTCGGCCGGCACCGGCGGCATGCGGATCGAGCTGGACACCGTCCCGCTGCGCGACCACACGCTCTCGCCCGAGGAGATCCTCATGAGCGAGTCGCAGGAGCGCATGTGCGCGATCGTCGAGCCCGGCAAGGTCGACCGCTTCCTGGAGATCTGCGAGAAGTGGGACGTCATCGCCACCGTCATCGGCGAGGTGACCGACGGCGAGCGGCTGGAGATCTTCTGGCACGGTGAGCTGGTCGTCGACGTGCCGCCGCGCACCGTCGCCCACGAGGGCCCGACCTACCACCGCCCGTTCGCCCGCCCGTCCTGGCAGGACGCGCTCCAGGCCGACGCCCCGACCGCCGAGCGGCTCGCCCGCCCGGCGAACGGCGCCGAGCTGAAGGACGCGCTGCTCAAGGTCGCCGGCTCGCCGAACCAGGCGTCCAAGGCGTGGATCACCGACCAGTACGACCGCTACGTGCTGGGCAACACGGTGCTCGCCACCCCCGAGGACTCCGGCATGATCCGGATCGACGAGGAGACCAACCTCGGCGTCTCGGTCGCCACCGACGGCAACGGCCGCTACGCCAAGCTGGACCCGTACGCGGGCGCCCAGCTGGCCCTCGCCGAGGCGTACCGGAACGTCGCGGCCGGCGGCGCCAAGCCGCTCGCGGTCTCCGACTGCCTCAACTTCGGCTCCCCCGAGGACCCGGACGTGATGTGGCAGTTCGCCGAGGCCACCCGCGGCCTGGCCGACGCCTGCCAGGTGCTCGGCACCCCCGTCACCGGCGGCAACGTCTCGCTGTACAACCAGACCGGCGACGTCGCCATCCACCCGACCCCCGTGGTCGCGGTGCTCGGCGTCATCGACGACGTCACCCGGCGCACCCCGGTCGGCTTCGCCGAGGAGGGCCAGCTGCTCTACCTGCTCGGCGACACCGCCGACGAACTGGGCGGCTCCGCCTGGTCGCAGGTCGTGCACAACCACCTCGGCGGCCTGCCGCCCAAGGTCGACCTGGAGCGCGAGCGGCTGCTCGGCGAGATCCTGATCGCCGCCTCCCGCGACGGCATGGTCGACGCCGCGCACGACCTCTCCGACGGCGGCCTCGCGCAGGCCCTGGTGGAGAGCTGCCTCAAGGGCGGCAAGGGCGCCCGGATCGTCGTCCCCGCCGACCTCGACCCGTTCGTGTTCCTGTTCTCCGAGTCCGCCGGTCGCGCCGTGGTGGCCGTCCCGCGCAGCGAGGAGCTCCGGTTCAACGACATGTGCGGCGCCCGCGGCCTGCCCGCCACCCGGATCGGCGTGGTGGACGGCGAGGCGCTGGAGGTCCAGGGCCAGTTCACCGTCACCCTGGCCGAGCTGCGCGACGCCCACACCGGCGTCATCGAGGCGCTGCTCGCCTGACGGAGCGTCAACTCGACGGGCGGTCGGACCGGACGTATTCGGCCCGGCCGCCCGTCGGCGTTTTGTACGCTGCGGGCATGCCCACCGTGAAGCCCCGAACCTACGACCCGGTGAAGGTGCGCGCCGCACTCACCGGGCAGCTCGACGCGATCGCCGCCGCCGTCCGCGCCCTCGACGACGCCCAACTCGCCCTGCCCACCCGGCTGGGGGAGTGGCGGGTGCGCGAACTCGTCGCCCACCTCGGCATGGTGGCCAGCTGGGTGCCGCTGCACCTGCACGACCCGCTGCCGCCGCAGGCCCCGATCACCCCGCTGTACTGGGCCTCGCAGACCCGCACCGCGGCCGCTACCATCAACTCCACCGCCGTCGAACTGGTCGCCGAGCAGTTCGCCGGCGACGCCGCCCAGGTCTCCGGCGAACTCGACCGGCAGATCGGCGAGTTGTGGAAGGCCCTGGACAGCGAGGAGGGCCGCGAGCCCGGCCGGATCATCCCGATGCGGTTCGGCCCGATGCCGCTGGCCGACTTCCTGGTCACCCGGCTGGTCGAGACCGTGGTGCACGCCGACGACCTGGCCGCCGCGCTCGACATCGACGCCTTCCCGCACGACAGGTTCGCGCTGGCCTCCACCGCCCGGCTGCTCGCCGACGCCTTCGCCGTCCAAGTACCGGGCGGAGCAGTCGAGTTGCGCATCCCGCCGTACGCCGTGGTGCAGGCCGTCGAAGGCCCCCGGCACACCCGCGGCACCCCGCCCAACGTGGTCGAGACCGACCCGCTGACCTGGATCCGCCTCGCCACCGGCCGCCTCGCCTGGTCCGACGCCCTGGACACCGCGCTCACCGCTAGCGGCGAGCGCAGCGACCTGTCCGGCTACCTGCCGGTGCTGGGCTGAGCGCTACCTGCCCTCGGTCAGCGCGGCGGCCAACTCCCTGATCCCGGCGTCGCGTTCGGCCGCGGTCGCGCCGTAGTCGTGGCTGTGGGTGAACTCGGCGTTCGGGAACGCCCGGCCCAGCCAGACCGCGCAGTAGTGGCCCGGCATCAGGCACGTCTGCAGTTCGGTGTAGACCTCGACCACGTCGTCCGGGTCGAGACCGGCGGCGGACAGCCGGTGCCACAGCGCCTCCTCGGCGTGCAGGGCGAGCGAGCCGTCGGCGGTGACGATCTGCGGCTCGCCACCCCGGCCGCGCACCTTGAACGCCGCGTAGCCCGGCACGCCCCGGGTGTGCCGGACGTCCTCCAGCACCCGGGGCCACCACTGCTCGGGGTTCCCGAAGGAGTGCGGGTCGACGGCGCGCACCCGGTCCTCGGCGGCGGCGAACAGCCGGAACACCTCGTCCGGGTGCTCGGCGGCACCCACCGCCCGCAGGTGCGCGTCCAGCGTGCACAGGTTGTCCAGGAACGCTGCGAGGCCGGTGTCGACCAGCGAGGTCGGCCCCTGGAAGACCACGTGCACCGCCCAGACCCGGCCCGCCTCGTCCGCGCACAGCTCGGCACCGCGGTCGTTGCCCAGCCGCGTCCAGCCGCCCTCGGGCCGGCCGTCCGCGGACAGGCCGACCGTGCGGGCCCAGTCGGCCAGCCGCAACGGCTGGCCGGGGGCGGCGGCGAAGTACGGCCCCACCTGCAGCGGCAGCCCGGCGGTGGAGAGCAGCGCGGCGACGGCGGCGGGCACCGCCGCGGCGGCGAGCTCGGCGGGAGCGGGTCGGTACAGGCCGGCCGGACCGAAGCGGTCGTGCAGGCGCTGGGTGAGTTCGGTGGTCATGGCTCCGTCGTTCGGTCGGGTCAGTAGCCGTAGCGGAATTCGTCCAGGATGTCTGCCCAGACGGGATGGTCGAGCAGTCCGGGTTCGACCGCGTTCAGTTTGTCGGCCAGTCCGGCGAAGATCTCGTCGTCGCTCGGCCGCGAGGGTTCGTCGTCGGCGGGGGCGCCGGGGAAGTTCCCGTCCTCGTCGGGTTCTTCGTCGAGATAGGTGGGGTAAAGCTCGGTGAATCCCTCCAGGTGCTCACGGCACCAGTCGATGTCCTCCTGTTCCAGCAGCGCGACCACGCTGAGCATTTCCCTTGCTCCGAAGGCGAGTTGGCAGCGGGCGAGGGAGTGCAGGCTGCGGTGGGCCGGTCGGCCGTCAACGGTGGGCGGCTGGTGCGCCCCCAGGGCGTAGACCTCGCCGGTGGCGCCGTCCAGCGCGAAGACGGAGGAGATGAACCGGCCGATCTCCACCAGGTCGGCGCCGTTGTTCGGCAAGGTCGGCCAGTACTCGGCGGGACTGTGCGGCGCGAGCGCTTCGGACAGGGCGCGCAGCGGGAACGGTTCGGGGACGACGATCGAGTTGGGGGCGTCGATCAGGCCGATCTCGCTGAGGAAGGCGCGGGCGCCGGGGTCGGTGATGCTGGCGGGCAGCTCTTCGGCGGGGATGCGACGGAGCCCGTCGGGGCCGTAGACGGCTTCGAGTTCGGCGCGGGTGACGGGTTCGATCCGCGGGCGTGAGTCTTCGGTGCGCATGTGGTTTCCCCCGCCGCTGTCAGTACCCGTACCGGAAGTCTTCCAGGATCCCCGCCCAGACCGGGCCTTCGGTGAGGCCGGGTTCGACCGCGTTCAGCTTGGCGGCCAGGTCGGCGAAGATCTCGTCGTCGCTCGGCCGCGGGGCCCTGGCTTCTTCGGCGGCGGCCCTTTCCGCCGCGAGCTTCTCGGCGAGCTCGTCATCGAGTTCTTCGTCCTCGTCGGGGTCCTCGTCGAGGTAGGCCGGGAACAGCTCGGCGAATCCCGCCAGGTGCTCGCGGCACCAGTCGATGTCCTCCTGGTTCAGCAGCCCGACCACGTGGAGCATCTCCCGTGCACCGAAGGCGAGTTGGCAGCGGGCCAGGGAGTGCAGGCTGCGGTGGGCCGGGCGGCCGCCGACGGTGGGCGGCTCGTGCACGAACAGGGCGTAGACCTCGCCGGTGCTGCCGTCCAGCGCGAAGGTGATGGGCCCGAAGCAGCCGACCTCGACCAGGTCGGCGCCGTCCTTCGGCAGGGTGGGCCAGTACTCGGCGGGGCTCTGCGGCGCGCATCCCTCGGCCAGGGTGTGCAACGGCAGCTGTATGAAGCGGCTGATCGCACTGGGCGCGTCGATCAGGCCGATCTCGCTCAGGTAGGTGCGGGCGCCCGGGTCGGTGATGCAGGCGGGCAGTTCCTCGACCGGGACGCGGCGCAGGCCGTCGGCGCCGTAGACGGCCTCGAGCTCAGCCCGGGTGACGGGAACGATCGGCGGCGGGGGCGCGGCGGACGTCATACCCGGCAGCCTAGAGGGCGCCACGGTAATTGGACGTGGCGGGTCAGTTTGCCTGGAAACAACCGCAGTTGAGGGCGGTGATGAAGGCGGCGAAGCTGTTGGTGGTGAACAGCAGGGTGGGGCCGTTGGGGTCCTTGGAGTCACGGACGGGGATGGTGTCGGGGTGGGCGGTGGGGGCCCATTCGACGCAGTTGCCCCCGTCGGTGCTGTGGCTGCTCTTCACCCAGTGGGCGTTGGGCAGGTCGATGCGGGGCATGGGCGTTCCTTCCGTAGTGGGTCCGTCCGGGGGGGTGATCGTAGGTGCGCGGTGGAGGCGTCGGAGCAGGGTTTCCCGGTTTTGGGCATATCGACGAGGCGCGGCGGCAGTTCGAACGCGTCGCCCCACCGACGAGGACCCGGTGCGGGTGCGCTGCTTCGACCGGACCGAGCTCGCCGTGGACACCGGCATCGCGCTCGGTCGGCTCGGCGAGACGCGGGCGGCCGAGGCCCTGATCGCCGGGGTCCTGCGGGCCGGGCCGGTGGCGAACCTGCGCGGTCGGGCGTTCCACGCGTTCTGGCTGACCCGTGTGCGACTCCGTTGCGGCGAGGTCGAGTCGGCGTGCGAGGCGTCCGGGCGGGCGCTCGATCTCGCGGCGGCCGTGGAGTCGCCCAGGGTGGTCGCCCACCTGCGGGAGTTGCGCCGGGAGCTCGGGGCCCACCGGGGCGCCCCGGGCGTGGTGGAGCTGGTCGGCCGCATCGCCGAGCTGCCCGGTTGACCGGGGCGGGGCGGCTCAGTAGCCGTGCCGGAAGTGCTGGAGGATCGATTCCCAGGCGGCGTGGTGGAGCAGGTCGGGTTCGATCTGCCGGAGCCGGTCGGAGAGTCGGGCGATGACGGTGTCGGCGTCGTACAGGGTGGGGTCGAGGGCGGGGGCGTCCGGGTCGGGTTCCGCTTCGGTCGGCCAGCCGTCCTCGTCCAGTTCCTCGGCGGGGAAGAGTTCGGCGAAGCCGGGGACGTGGGCGCGGCACCAGTCGGCGGTGTCCGGGTCCATCAGGTCGCCGAGCAGGTTCAGTTCCGGTGCGCCGAAGGCGAGTTGGCAGCGCAGGAAGGAGTGCAGGTCGCGGTGGGCGGGGCGGCCGGCGAAGGTCGTGGGGGCACCGGAGAGGAGGGGGACGGCGTACACCTCGCCGGTGCGGCCGTCGAGGGCGAACAGCGGGCCCCAGGCGCCGATCACCACCAGGGCGGCGCCGCCGTCCGGCAGGTCGGGCCAGTGGGCGGCGGGGTCGGTGACCTGCTCCGCCAGCGGGGTCGGGGCCTGGTGGATGGTGAGGAAGGCGTTGGGGGTGGTGGGCAGGCCGATGTCGGTGAGGACGGTGCGGGCGCCCGGGTCGGTGATGCAGGCGGGCAGGTCGTCGACGGGGACGCGGCGCAGGCCGTCGGGGCCGTAGACGGCTTCGAGTTCGGCGCGGGTGACGGGAACGATCGGCGGTGGGGGCGCGGTGGATGTCATCGGACGGCCGGGCCGCCCAGGTAGCGTCCGGCGGAGTCGTAGGGCCAGGCGTTGGCCACGCAGCCCTTGAGGCCGTAGATCTGCTGCATCATCGCCGGGGCGGGCTTGCCGGGGCCGGGGCAGGTCTCGTGGCCGTGGCCGATCCGGTGGCCGACCTCGTGGTTGATGATCAGCGCCCGGTAGTCGTCCAGGCTGCCGCTGAACTGGGGCGAACCGGTCAGCCAGCGCTTGGAGTTGACCATCACCTGCTTGCCGACGTCGCAGTTCACCTCGCCCTGGGTGTCGAGGCCGTCGGTGGCGCAGATCGCGTCCGTGGTGTCGGGGGAGGCGATCTTGACGGTGAAGTCGTAGCTGCCGGAGGAGACCAGCTGGAAGCTGTCGCGCTTGTCGGTGGTCCAGCCGCGCGGGTCGGACAGCACGGCCTGGACGGCGGCCGCGGCGGTGTTCGGGTCGATGCCGATGCCCTCCTCCACCTCCACCCGGTAGCGGCGCAGGACGCCGCCGGTGCCGACCCGGGCGCCGGTGGCGGTGGCGGTGGTGAAGCTGCCGCTGCCGTGGACGACGATCTCCGGCGTGCCGGTGGACTGGGCGGCGGGCTGGGCGGTGGAGGGAGCGACCGACGGTTCGACGGACGGTTCGGCGGAGGGAGTGGCGGAGGGGGACGCGGGGGAGGGCGTCGCGGTCGGGTCGGTCAGTTTCGGGACGGCCCGGGCCTGGGTGGTCGGGCCGCCGTCGGGCGCCTGCGGTGGCGCGTGGTTCAGGGCGATCAGCCCGGCGGTGCCGAGGGCCGCGGCCGCCGCGGTGCAGCCCACGGTGACGGCCAGCCGGCGTCGGCGGACGGAACGGCGGCGGCTCCGGGAGGCTGCGCGCATCTGGACTTCCTCGGGACGGTGGCAGGGCGGGCGGCACGTCCGTTCGAACGGGTGCCGCACCGTGAACATACGCGGTATGGCCCCGCACGGTTCCCGGAACCCTTCGATCCGGACGTGAAACGCCGGACGTGAAACGCCGGACGTGAAACGCCGGACGTGAAATGCCGGACGGGAAGGCGCCGGAGGGGAAGGCGTTGGACGGGAAGGCGTCCGGGGCCGGTCGCTCAGCGCAGGTGCGGCGGGACCCAGAACTCGCCGTCGCCCAGCGGCGCGGGCTCCTCGACCGAGAAGTCGGTCCACTCGTCCTTGAAGCCCTGGAGCAGCCGGGCCCAGGTGCCCTCGGGGTCGGCGAAGGCGGCGGGTTCGATCGCGCGCAGCTCCTCGCGGACGCGGTCGATCTCCGCCCGCGGGCTGTCGGAGCCGTACTCCTCGCCTTCCTCGGGACCGTAGAGCGCGATCCGTTCCCGCTGCAGGACGTAGAGGAACTGGCCGAGGGTCTCGATCCGGTCGAAGCACGGCATGATCTCGTCCTCCCCGTTGGGGAAGAACCACAGCCGGCCGGTCGCGCCGTCCAGTGCCAGCACGTCGTCCGCGACCTCGCCGATCACCGTCCAGTCCGGGGCGTCCGCAGGCAAGTCGACCATGTCGTCCAGGTAGGGGTCGACCTCCCCGACCGTCGACAGCGGTTCGTCCGCGTCCCACACCGGCGGCAGGAAGAGCCAGTTGTAGCGGGCGGGGAGTCCGACGGTGGTGAGGTAGGCCCGGCTCGGGGCGTGGGTGAGGGAGGCCGGGAGGCTCGCCTCGGGGAGCCGGAGCACCTCGTCCTCGGCGAACACCGACCTGAGCAGCTGGTACGTCACCTGCGGTGCCATTCGGACCGGACGCGGCCTCTCGGAGTCGAGGTCAGCCGTTGCGGGCGGTCAGCGCCTCGGCGAGTTCCCGGATCCCGGCCTCGCGCTCGGCGGCGGTGTCGCCGTAGTCGAAGCTGTGGCTGAACTCGGCCTGCGGGAACGCCTCGGCCATCCACACGCTGCAGTAGTGGCCGGGCATGAAGCACGCCTGCAGCTCGGTGTAGACCTCCAGGACGTCCTCGGGCTGCGCGCCGCCGCCGGCCAGCCGGTACCAGAGGGCCTCTTCGGGGTGCAGGGCGAGCGAGCCGTCGGCGGTGAGGATCTGCTCGCCGCCCCGCCCGTCGCGGCACTTGAACGCGGCGTACCCGGGCACGCCGCGGGTGTGCCGGACGTCCTCCAGCACCCGGGGCCACCAGTTCTCGTCGCTCTCGAAGGCCCGCAGGTCGGTGCCGCGCAGCCGGCTCTCGATCGCACTGAACAGCTCGAAGACCTCCTGCGGCTGCTCGGCGGCGGCCAACCGGCGCAGCGTGTCGTCGAGTTCGACGAGCGACTCGAGGAAGGCGGCGAGGCTGGTGCTGACCAGGATCGGGCGCTCCCGGAAGGCGACGAAGACCGCCCACACCCGGCCGGACGGGTCGAGGCACAGCTCGGCGCCGCGGTCGGTGCCCAGCCGGGCCCAGCGGTCCTCGCCGCCGGTGGGCGCGGGCAGTTCCTGCTGCTCGGCGAAGGCGGCCAGCGCCAGGGCGTTGTCCGCCGAGGTGGCGAAGTACGGGCCGACCTGGACGGGGAGGCCGCAGTCCGCGAGCAGCCCGGCGGCCTCGGCGGGGAGGTCGGCCGTCGCGAGGTCCGCCGCCGGGACGCGGCGCAGGCCGCCGGGGCCGAAGCGGTCGAGCAGGCGCCGGGAGAGTTCTGCGGTCATGCGGAGAGCCTATCGGTGCGGGGGCGGACGGACGGCGGGACGGCGGCGTACCGGGCGGGCCGGGCGCTCAGCGCAGGTGCGGCGGGACCCAGAACTCGCCGTCGCCCAGCGGCGCGGGCTCCTCGACCGAGAAGTCGGTCCACTCGTCCCGGAGGCCCTGGAGCAGCCGGGCCCAGGTGCCCTCGGGGTCGGCGAAGGCGGCGGGTTCGATCGCGCGCAGTTCCTCGCGGACGCGGTCGATCTCCTCGTGCGGGTCGAGCCCGTCGTCCTCGCCGTCCTCGGGGCCGTAGAGCGCGGCCTTCTCCCGCTGCAGGACGTAGAGGAACTGGCCGAGGGTCTCGATCCGGTCGAAGGACGGCACGATCTCGTCCTCCCCGTTGGGGAAGAACCACAGCCGGCCGGTCGTGCCGTCCAGTGCCAGCACGTCGTCCGCGACCTGGCCGACCACCGTCCAGCCCGGGGCGTCCGCCGGCAGGTCGACCATGTCGTCCAGGTACGGGTCGACCTCTCCGACGGTCTTCAGCGGTTCGTCCGCCTTCCACACCGGCGGCAGGAAGAGCCAGTTGCCGACGGCGGGGAGTCCGACGGCGGTGAGGTAGGCCCGGCTCGGGGCGTGGGTGAGGGAGGCCGGGAGGCTCGCCTCCGGGAACCGGAGCACCTCGTCCTCGGCGAACACCGACCTGAGCAGCTCGTACGTCACCTGCGGTGCCATCTGGATGCCGCCTCTCGAATCTCCGTCGGCCGGGCCCGGCCCTTTTCCCGTGCTCCGGAGCCTATCTGCCGTGGTGCTTGCGCAAGGCTTCCAGATACGGCTTCATCTCGGAGTTGCCGCCCACGAAGCTGTGGCTGACGTTGATGTGCGGGACGAAGTGCTTCAGCCACGGCGAACAGCTCGTGCAGGGGGCCCGTTCGGTGTAGAGGTCCTGGACGTTCCCGGCCTTCTGGTCGCGCAGCAGCGGAATGCCGATGATCGGTTCGGAGTGCCGGGGGTTCTTGCTCCGGCCGACCAGGATGAACTCCTTGTCCCCGTCCTGGTAGCGGACGGCGGCGTAGTTGTCGCTGGTGAACGAGTTGCCCCGCTGGTTGCCGTAGTCGTTGTTGGCGTAGCGCGCCAGCTGGGTTGCCCGCGCCAGCGGGGTGGTGCCGTGGTCGACCTTGCTGGAGTGGGTCTGCGGGCGCTGCACCGCGGCGTCCGCCTTCTTGCGGCTCTTCGGCGGGAGGTTGTACTCGCCGGCCTTCGGCGGCTGCATGGCGCCGTTGTGCAGGATGTCGTGGATCCCGGACCCGTCGTCGTGGGCGACCTTGTGGGTGCTGCCGTCCTCGCGCAGCCGGCTCACCGAGCCGTCGTCGTGGAGCAGGTACATCGGGGTCCGGCCACTGGAGTTGATCCGGGTGAACGCCTCGCCGAGCCCGTGGTCGTTCTCCTGGTGGTTCCGGCTCATCTGCCGGATGCCCTGGGAGGTGTCCCCGGAGTGCTTGACGAAGCTCTTGAGCGCCTTCTCGACGGTGCCGAGCGCCCGGTCGGCGAGGCCGGAGACGATGTTCCCCAGCGGGTCCTTGCCGCGGCCGGCGGCCGCCCGGGCCCGGTGCTGACTGGTCCTGGCGTGGTGCTCGGAGAGCTGGTCGCCGTGCTTGTCGAAGGACTTGGCCAGCGCCTCGGCCTCGTCGTAGTCGTGCGAGATGTCGCTCATCGGGTCTGCCCCCGTCCGCTCGGCGAGCTCGGCGCGTTCGGCGCGTTCGGGGCGCCGCCGCCGGCGGCGGCGCCGGAGACGGTGTTCCGGGCGAACTGCCCGGCGGCGCCCAGCGGGTCCTCGGCGTAGCCCTTGACCTGGTCGACGGACTGCTGGACGCCGTCCTCGAAGCCCTCCTTGCCGGCGTCGGCGGCCCGGCCCCAGTCGATGCCCTTCTGGGTGCCCAGCGCGTTCCCGGCCAGTTGGATCACCAGGTTCTCCGCGACGCCTTCGAGGGCCGCGAAGACCGGGCCCTCGACCAGCGACATCAGCTCGGACAGCAGTTGCTGCTCGGCCTCCTTGAGCAGGCGCCGGACGATCACCCTGGTCGCCTGGGTGGCGCCGAGCGCCCCGGCCTCGGACAGGCCGAAGGTGAACGGCGCGGCGGCCTGCGCCGCGATCACCTCGGCGGCCAGGATCCCGAGTTGGACCACCGCGGCGACCTTCGCGCCGGTGATCACGATCGCCGCGCCGTCCAGGCCCATCGCCAGGAGCTCCAACCCCTTGCCGACCTGCGGCATGTGGGTGCCGGCCACCTTGTCCCAGTGCGCCTGGAAGGCGTCGGCGGCCGCCCCCTTGGTGACGCCCAGGAACCCTTCCACCGCACCGGAGATGACCTGGGTGTCCGAGGTGAGCGTCTGCGCGAGGTCGCGGAGCCCGTCCGCCATCTCCCGGTACTCGTCCTCGTCGACGTTGGGCCAGTTGATCCCGATCAGATCCAGCACCCAGGCAAGTTCGTCGGGCAGCACCACGCCCATGGCATCCCTCCCCCGTCCGGGCCGTGTTGACGAAATACCGTCATTCACAGCAAAGATGACTATCTATACGGTTTGGCTGGTGGTCAAGCTCCGGGAGGGGACGAAGGCATGGGCGAGGGCGGAAACGGCTTCCCGTCGCTGAGGGCCGGGCGGCGGCCGGCCGGCCTGGCACTGCTGGGCTGGCTGGACGACCGGCGGGCCCCGCGGCTGTGCCGGGTGGAGGGGGCGCCGGGATCGGGCAAGAGCCACCTGCTCGCCTGGCTGATCGCCGGGTGCACCGCCGACGGGGTGCCCGAGGGCCGCCGGATCCACCTGGTGCTGCCGGCCGCCGGCCTGGGCCTGCGGGCCGCCGTCTGGCAGCTCGGCAACCAGCTGGACACCGTCGCGCGCACGCCCGCGGACGTCCTGGCCGCGCTGGCCGCCGACGACCGCCCCACCACGATCTGCGTGCCGGAACTGGACCGGGCCGCCGAACCGGACCGCCTGGTCGCCGAACTGCTCGACCCGCTCCTGGAGTTGGACACCGTCCGGCTGCTGGTCGAGGCACCCGGCACGGTCTTTCCCCGGGAGCCGGCCCCGGCCGTGCTCGACCTCGACGACCCGCGGTGGACCGACCGGGAGCGCTTCACCGCCTGGTGCGCCGGGCAGGACGCCGACCCCGCCGGCTACCCGAATCCCGGCCGGGCCCTGGGCACCGCCGCCCCGGCCGGGCCCGCACCGCTCGCCGAACTGCTCGCCCGCGTCCCGGACGGACCGGCCGGCCTGCCGGGCGCGGGCGCGCAGCCGCTCACCGCGCTCTGGACCGCCGCCCGCCACGAGGGCGGCCACGCCCCGCTGCTCGCCGACCCGCTGCTGTACGTGCTGCCCGACCCGGCCGCCGTCACCGCCGGGCTCGACGCGGCCGGACTGGACGCCGCCGGGGCGCGGGCCGCCGGGCACCCGCTCGCACTGGCCTGGGACGCCGCCGGGCCCGCCCTGGTCGACACCGCCGACGCCCCTGTCCGGGCGCACCTGCTGCGCGCCCGGCTGCTGGGCGGCTCGGAGGAGGCCCTCGCCGCCGCCCAGCGGCTGTCCGGTGCCCCGGGCGCCTGGGCGGCCCGCTGGGCCCGCTGGGAGCCCGGCCAGGCGGTCACCGCCGCCCCGGGCGCCGGACCGCACCGCGGCCAGTGGTTCACCGCCGACGGCAACGGCACCGTCCGCAGCCTGTCCGCGGCCACCGGCGAACCGCTCGGCCGCCCGCTCCTCCCGGCCCCCCGCCCGCTGCGCGGCCTGACCGTCACGGCCAACGGCACCCTGCTGCTGCTGGACGCCGCGGGCGGCACCGAACTGCTGCCCGCCGACCGGCCCGCGCCGGGCCTCGACCCGTACGCGCTGGAGGAGGCGGTGAGCCGGCTGCGCGCCGCCGCCGGGGAGCCCTCCGCCGTCGCGGCGGCCGGCCGGCTCCCCGGGGCCGCCCCCGCCCTGGCCGACGCCGCGGGCGCCGTGCACTGGTACCAGGACGGCCGGGTGCACGCCGAACGGCTGCACACCGGCCCGGTGACCGCGCTGGCGGCGACGGCGCTCGGCGCGGACGACCCGCGCGGCGGCCTCCCGCTGCTGGTCAGCGGCGGCTACGACGGGACGGTCCGGCTCTGGGGGCCGGGCAGCGCCCCGATGGCCGAGCCGCTGGACGCGCGGCCCTGCCCGGTGGTCGCGGTCACCGCCGACGAGGGCCCGGACGGCCTGCGGGTGGCCGCGGCCTGGGCGGGCGGCCTGGTCCGGGTGCACCGGCCGGGCGACCCGGCGGGCGTCCTCGAACTGCGTCCGGGCTCGCCGGTGCGCGCGCTCGCCCTGGACGGCCCGCTGCTGCTGCTCGCGCTGGCCGACGGCCTGCTGGCGATCGACCTGCACCGGCCCTGAGCGCCCCGCCGCCCGCCGCCCGCCGGTACCCGGCGCCCTCGCCACCGGGCGGCCTTCCGGCGCCGGACTGCCGCACTACGGTGAGGACGGCGGGGCCGCCGGGATCCGCGCGCCCCGGCCGCGCCGGCGGGCGTCCGGCGGCCGCCGCCGGACGGGATCAGGGACGGGCCTTGACCCGGAGAACGAGGGGAGCACGCACGTGCTGGTGTCGATCGACTGGCGGGCCGTCGCCGAGGAGGTCCCGGCGGGCGGGATGCTGCGGCTGCGCCCGGACGCCGCCGCCCGGATCTGGCCGGACGACGGGGCCGGGGCGCGGTTCGCCGCCACCACCGGCGTCCCGTACTCGGACGGGCTGTTCCGGATCCTGGCCGCCCTGGCCGAGCGGGACCCGGCGAGCCCCGGGACGGCCTTCGTCGAGGACGCCGACCCGGCGCCGGTCGACACCCCGCACGGCAGGCTCCAGCCGCTCGGTGAGCTCTACCAGGCGGACGTCTTCGTGCACCTGGGCGACGGCACGATCTGGGTCTCGGACCAGGACGCCGACGTGGAGTACGAGCTGGTCCACCGGGACCTGTCCTCGCTCAGCTACCTGGTGTACAAGATCGCCGCCGAGCGGCCGGAGCCCGAGGAGCAGCCGACGCCCCACGACTGGGCCGACGTCGAGGAGATCATCCGCGAGGACGCCACCGCCTGGGACGACCTGCCGTTCCGCGACGGGGCGCGGTTCTGGGCGGCGTACCTGGACTCCTACCCGATGCTGTGAACGGCCCCGCGAACGGCGACGGACCGCCCCCCGCAGCGGGGGACGGTCCGTCGGGTCGGGCGGGTGCCGGTCTCAGTGCTCCTGCTTGAGCACGGTGTACGCCTCGGCGCTGCTGTCCTTCAGGAACTGCCAGCAGCGGGCCTCCTCCTCGGTCTCCTTGATCGCCCCGGCGGCCCGGGCCAGCGCCGCCAGGCAGCGCAGGAAGCCGCGGTTGCCGCGGTGCTCCCACGGCACCGGGCCGTGGCCCTTCCAGCCGTTGCGGCGCAGCGCGTCCAGACCGCGGTGGTAGCCGGTGCGGGCGTACGCGTAGGACTCCACCGTCCGCCCGGCGGCGAAGGCGTCGTCGGCGAGCATCGCCCAGGCCAGGCAGAAGGCCGGGTACTCGGCCGCCACCTGGGTCGGCGAGGCGGACTCCTCGGCGAGCATCCGGTACGGCTGCTCCTCCTCGGGCAGGAGGGTCGGCCCGGGACCGTCGAGCAGGTTCTTGTGCATCTCCATGGTGTGCAGTCTGCCATCCGGCCGGGGCCCCGCGGCCGGGGCCGGGCGCACCGGTGCCCCCGGCCCGGGGCGGGACGGGGGCACCGGGGGGAGGAGCTACTTCAGGCGCTTGCCGGCCGAGCGCAGCTGCTGCGCGGCCTCGGTGACGCGGCGGGCCATGCCGGCCTCGGCCAGCTTGCCCCAGGTGCGCGGGTCGTAGGTGTTCTTCTTGCCGACCTCGCCGTCGACCTTCAGCACGCCGTCGTAGTTGCGGAACACGTGGTCCACGACGGGGCGGGTGAAGGCGTACTGGGTGTCGGTGTCGAGGTTCATCTTGACGACGCCGTTCTCCAGCGCGGTCAGGATCTCCTGCTCGGTGGAGCCGGAGCCACCGTGGAAGACGAAGTCGAACGGGTCCTGCTTGCCGTACTTCTTGCCGATCTCGGCCTGCAGGTCGGCGAGCAGCTCCGGGCGCAGCACGACGTTGCCCGGCTTGTACACGCCGTGCACGTTGCCGAACGAGGCGGCCAGCAGGTAGCGGCCCTTCTCGCCCAGGCCGAGCGCCTCGGCGGTGCGCACCGCGTCGGCGACGGTGGTGTACAGCTCGTCGTTGATCTCGTGGGTGACGCCGTCCTCCTCGCCGCCGGTCGGGGTGATCTCGACCTCGAGGACGATCTTGGCGGCGGCGGCCTGGGCCAGCAGCTCCTGGCCGATGGCCAGGTTGTCGGCCAGGGTCTCGGCCGAGCCGTCCCACATGTGCGACTGGAAGAGCGGGTTCTCGCCGCGAGCCACGCGCTCGGCGGAGATCGCCAGCAGCGGGCGGACGTAGCCGTCCAGCTTGTCCTTCGGGCAGTGGTCGGTGTGCAGCGCCACGGTGATGTCGTACTTGGCCGCGACGATGTGCGCGAACTCGGCCAGCGCGACCGCGCCGGTCACCATGTCCTTGTTGTACTGGCCGCCCAGGAACTCCGCACCACCCGTGGAGATCTGGACGATGCCGTCGCTCTCGGCCTCGGCGAAGCCGCGCAGCGCGGCGTGCAGGGTCTGCGTCGAGGTGACGTTGATGGCCGGGTAGGCGAACTTGCCTGCCTTGGCCCGGTCGAGCATCTCGTTGTAGACCTCGGGAGTTGCGATGGGCATGCGGATCCGCTCCTGTCGGTGTGGGGCGATCGGACGACGCTGTCCGAAGGCTCGATACGCCTGTGGTTCACGACATCGATGCGGTGCGAGCGAGAGAGGGTGGCAGCTCGACCGCGGGCCGGACACCTCGGCCATCTTCCCAGACTCCCCCTCCGGACACACCCAGCGGCCCGCCACTTGGGACGGCGACCCCTCCGGCGACCCGGACCGGGGCGGTTCGGGCCCCTCTGTTAAGGCTTCGCAAAGCAGTACGGGCTATCCTGCGCCCGTGGAACACATCCAGCTCGCCGTCAACGTCCTTGACGCCAAATCGCTCGTCGCCTCCGTCGGCGCCATCGGGATCCTGGCGATCATCTTCGCCGAGACCGGCCTGCTGGTCGGGTTCTTCTTCCCCGGTGACTCACTGCTCATCCTGGCCGGTGTCGCCGCCTCCAGCGCCGCCGACAAGGTGCTTGGTGAGGGCGCCCAGATGAACATCGCCCTGCTGCTGATCGGCGCGCCGATCTGCGCGATCGTGGGCGCCCAACTCGGACACCTGCTGGGCCGCAAGGTCGGCCCGCGGATGTTCGACAAGCCGAACTCGAAGATCCTGCGGCCCGAGTACGTGGAGAAGGCCGAGGAGTACTTCGAGAAGTTCGGCCCGGCCAAGGCCGTGGTGATGGCCCGTTTCATCCCGATCGTGCGGACCTTCCTCAACCCGGTCGCCGGCACCCTGCAGATGCCCGCCAAGACGTTCTTCGTCTGGAACGTCGTGGGCGCGGTGCTGTGGACCGAGACCATGCTGCTGATCGGCTACTTCACCGGTGACCAGCTCGCCCCGGTGATCGACAAGTACCTGCTGCCCGCGATGGCGCTGATCATCCTGATCTCGGTCTCGCCGATCTTCGTCGAGATCCTCCGCGAGCGGAAGAAGAAGAAGGCCGCCGCCGCGAACGGCACCGCCGAGCGGGAGGGCGAGCCGGTCTCCAGCGGCCGCCACCGCAAGGACTGAGCACGACGGCGAGGGCCCCGACCACCGGGTGGTCC
>NZ_JBHUWH010000018.1:0-37919 GCF_042670125.1 Kitasatospora sp. NPDC057198
TCTGCACGGTGGCGGTGGCGCCCGGGGCGACGGTGACGGTGACGTACGAGTAGACGGTGCCGTCGACGGTCTTGGTGGCGGCGTTCTGCGAAGTGCCGTTGACCTTGAGGGAGCCGTGGGCGCCGGGGATCCGGGCCTCCCAGGTGTAGCTGTCGGTGCCGGTCTTGTTGGTCAGGGTGGAGGAGGTGGCGCCGTCGTGGCGCAGGGTGAAGGTGTTGCGGCCGACGGCGAGGTCGTCGAGGGCCAGCCAGGAGGTGCCGGTGGGCAGGTGGGAGGCGGTGGCGAGGCTGTGGGCGGGGGCGTTCGGGTCGACGCCCATCAGGCCCTGGACGGTCTGGCTGACCAGGGTGAAGGAGACCTCGGGGTAGTCGCCGTTGGGGCCCTGCTTGGTGACGACGTGCTGGTCGTTGCGGCGGTCGTAGACGTACTGCATCCATTTCCAGGCCGTGTCGTTGCGGTTGTAGGCGAAGAAGGTGTCCGGCAGGTAGGTGTACGCCTCGATGTTGGAGGGCTTGTCCGTGCCCTGGGACTGCTGGTCGATGTAGTCGAGGTAGGCGTCGTTGCGCGGGCCCGCGTCGACGATCTTCTTCATCGGCATGAACCAGGAGTTCTCCTTGCCCCAGCCGGTGATCGGGGTGCCGTCGGTGCTGTAGCCGCGCACCATCGCCGCGCCGGAGCCGGTGCCGCTCCAGGTGGTGTTGAAGTAGCTCTTCAGGTCGGCGGCCCGCTGCGCGTACTGCGCGGACAGCGCGCTGTCGCCGCGGCCCGCGGCGAGGTCGGCGACGGCCAGCAGGGCCTGGTACTGGGAGCCGATGGAGTCTCCGGCCTCGGCGAAGTGCTCGTTGCCGCCCTCGTCGTAGCTGGCGGCGCCGGAGAAGATGCCCTTGCCGGTGCCCTCGGCGACGCCGTTGGGCTTGGCGGAGTCGTGCTGGGTGATGAACTCGTTGGTGGCGTGCTGGTAGTAGGCCCACAGCGCGGGGTCGGTGACGTAGGAGGCGTCGCCGCTCCAGCGATAGGCGTTGTCGGCCTTCTCGACCAGTTCGAAGGTCGAGGGCACCTCGCGGACGAAGCTGTCCGGGCCGTAGTAGTCGATGGACAGGTTGGTGCGGTCGTCGAAGTTCAGCGCCCACACCGGGTAGTAGTTCTGCTCGGCGGTGGCGGTGGCGGCGAACGCGCCGAGCATGGCGCGGTTCTCGCTGCCCAGGCCGAGCGCGGCCGCGCCGTCCACCTGGTGGGCGGTGTCGCGGCCGTAGAAGGCGGAACGGTGGGCGTAGCCCGCCCAGTAGGAGGCTTCGTAGGTGCTGGTGCCGGTGCCGCCGGTCTGCCGCTCGTCGGCGTTGACCGGGCCGGTGGCACCCGGGAGCTGGACCCAGCTGCCGGCCTTTGCGGTGGCCCAGGCGAAGAGTTCGGCGATCTTCGGGTCGGAGGAGGTGGCCTTGGGGTTGGCGGGGGAGGCGGGGGAGACCATCAGGTCGTCGGCGTTGATCCAGCCGTTGCCGGATTCGAAGGCGATCTGCACCTGGTCGCCCGTGTTCACGGTGACCCGGCTGACGGTGTAGCGGGCGTAGCCGGAGCGGGAGGGGAGGTCGACGCTGCCGACGACGGTGCCGTTGACCCGGACGGTGAACTTCCCGCCGGTGCCGCCGGTGGCGATCCAGGCGGAGAAGTTGTAGGTGCCGGGGCCGTTGGCGGTGAGGGTCTGCGAGACCTTCTTGCCGGTGCCGCCGTCCAGGTAGACCAGCTTGCCGCCGCTGTGCGGGTTGTTGGTGGCGACGCCGGTGCCGGAGGTGAACTGCCAGGCACCGCCGCCCTGTTCGAAGCCCGGGTCGGCCACGGCCGGGCCGGACGGCGCGAGCGAGACGTCGTCGGCGTTGATCCAGCCGTTGCCGGACTCGAAGGCGATCTCCAGCCGGTCGCCGGCCTTCACCGTCACGCGGGGGATCGTGTAGCGGGCGTACGCGGCCCGGACGGCCGGGGAGACCGTGCCGGCGACGGTGCCGTTGATCCGGACGGTGAACTTCCCGCCGGTGCCGCCGGTGGCGATCCAGGCCGAGACGTCGTAGACGCCCGCATTCTGGGCGGTGAGGGTCTGCGAGACCTTCTTGCCGGTGCCGCCGTCCAGGTAGGCGAGCTTGCCGCCGCTGTGCGGGAGGTTGCCGGCCACGCCGGTGCCGGAGGTGAAGGCCCAGCCCGAAGTGCCGCCCTCGAAGCCGGGGTTGGCGAGAGCCGGGACGGCTGCGGCGGCCGCCGCGCTGGGCGCGGTGGCGGGGGCGAGTGCGGCGACCAGCGAGAGGGCCGCGAGCACGGTGAGGCGGGTGGGGCGCAGAGGGCGCATGGGGGCTCCGGTCAGGGTGGGGTGACGGATGCGGTGGGCGGACGCTAGCAGTTCGGACGGCAGCCCTTCAATACATTTGCAATGTTCCAATGTCATATACGTCGCAAGTTTTTCAATCAAACCTTGCAAGTCAGCTGACGTGGTTGCTAGCGTCCTGTCACGTCGGTACCCCGGCCGACCTGGAGCAAGGTGGATCGATCATGGACATCTCTCGTCGCGGCGTTCTGAGAGTGGGCGGCGCGCTCGCCGTCGGCGCCGGCCTGTCGGGCCTGGCGGCCTGCAGCGGTTCGGGCGGCAGCGGCAGCGGCGGAGGCGGGGCCGCCGGAGACGCGAACAAGGGCGACATCACCGTATGGAGCTGGTCCGGCCCCGCCGCGGAGATGAAGGCGCTCGTCCCGGCGTTCAACGCGCAGTACCCGAACATCAAGGTGACCGTCCGGGACATCGGCAACCCGGCGATCTGGGACAAGATCACCACCGGGATGGCGGCCGGCGGCTCCAGCCTCGCCGACGTGATGCACATCGGCATCGACTACCTGCCCGGCTACACCGAGAAGTTCCCCAACGGTCTGGCCGACCTCACCGGCCTCGGCGCCGACCGGTACCGGGACGCCTTCGCCCCGGGCGTCTGGGAGAGCGCGGTCAGTCGCGACGGCAGGGTCAACGCCCTGCCGATGGAGGCCAACTCGGGCGGCTTCTACTACCGCGCCGACGTCTTCGAGCAGGCCGGGGTGGACGTGAAGTCCATCGAGACCTGGGACGACGCGATCGTGGCCGGCAAGACGATCAAGGCGAAGACCGGGAAGTACCTGCTAGGCATCGACAAGCCCGCCTCGATCCCGGACGCCGCCAACTTCTTCCAGATGCTGCTCCAGCTCCAGGGCGTCTTCTACTTCGACCTCGAAGGCAAGATCACGCTGACCTCCGCGGAGTCCGTCAAGGCGATGACGATCATCAAGCAGCTCAACGACGCGGGCCTGGTCGCCGACCTCTCCGGCGGCTGGAACGCCCAGATCGCCGCCATCAAGGCCGGCACCTGCGCCGCCGTCCCGATGCCGACCTGGTACGGCGGCATCATCCAGGAGACCGTCCCGGAGGAGAAGGGCAAATGGGGCGTCCGGCTGCCCCCGGCCGTGCGCCGCGGCGGCTCCACCGCCGCCACCGTCAACTCCACCTACCTGACCGTCTCCGGCGCCAGCAAGCAGCAGGCCGCCGCCTGGAAGTTCGTCGAGTTCGTCCTCACCCGGCCGGAGAACCCGGTCAAGATCTACCAGGAGAAGGGCATCGCCCCCGCCCTGATGAAGGCTTACGACGACCCGGTCTTCCACACCTCCTCGGACTTCTTCGGCGGCCAGAAGCCCGGCGAGGTGTTCCTCGAGGCGCTCAAGGCCAAGTCCCCGGCCTTCAATTACAGCGCCGACTACGCCCGCGCGCTCAAGGCCGTCACCGATGCCCAGACCAAGGTGCTGCTCAAGGGCGCCGACCCGGCCGAGGTGCTGAAGCAGGCCGCGGACCAGATCGCCCAGCAGACGGGCCGCAAGGTCGCCTGATGAGCACCGCCACCACCCAGCGGCCCACCCGGCAGCAGGCGGCCCCCCGACCGGGGCCGCCCCGCCTGACCGGACGACGACTGGCCCCGTACTTCTTCGTGCTGCCCGCCGTGGCGTTGTTCGCCGTGTTCAAGCTCTACCCCATCGGCTGGTCCTTCGTGCTCAGCCTCTACAAGACCGTGGGCGGAACGGACACCTTCGTCGGCGCCGACAACTACACCCGGCTGCTGCACGACCCGCTGTTCTGGACGGCGCTGAAGAACACCGGCGTGATCCTGCTGATCCAGGTGCCGGTCATGCTGGCCCTGGCCACCGGCCTGGCAGTGGCGTTCAACTCCCGCCTGCTGAAAGCCCGTTCGCTGTTCCGGCTCGGCTTCTTCCTGCCGATGGTGACCGGCCTGGTCGCCTACGGCGTGATCTTCTCCGTGCTGCTCAACGAGAAGTACGGCCTGGTCAACTGGCTGCTGCACTTCGTCGGCATCGACGCCGTGCCCTGGCTGACCGACCCGCTGTGGGCGAAGATCTCGCTGGCCCTCGCGCTGACCTGGCACTACACCGGCTACAACGCGGTCATCCTGCTCGCCCGCCTCCAGTCGATCCCCACCGAACTGTACGACGCCGCCTCGGTCGACGGCGCCGGCGCCTGGAAGTCCTTCCGGCACGTCACCCTGCCCGGACTCCGTCCCGCGCTGCTGCTCACCACGGTGCTCTCCACCATCGGCACCCTGCAGATCTTCGACGAGCCGTTCATCCTCACCCACGGCGGGCCGGACAACGCCACCCTGACCATCGGGGTGTACCTCTACCAGAACGCCTTCACCTTCTTCGACTTCGGCTACGCCTCGGCCATCGCCTACGCGCTGGCCATCCTGATCGGCATCCTCGGGCTGGTCCAGTTCAAGGTGCTGGGAGACAAGTCATGACCTCCACCGGCTCCACCACCGCCGCGCGCCGCCGCGCCAAGGGCACCCCCGGCCGCCTGCGCAACAGCATCGCCCTGACCTGGGGCCTGGCCATCGCGCTCGCCGCCGTCCTGCTGCCCTTCTACTGGCTGGTCATCGCGGCCACCCACACCAGCACGGAGATCTTCGACTCCCCGCCGCCGCTCACCCCCGGCGGCAACCTGTTCAGCAACCTGGGCAACCTGCAGACCACCGTCCAATTCGGCCGGGTGGTGCTCAACTCGCTGCTGATCGCCGTCATCTACACCCTGTGCGCGGGCACCGTCTGCACGCTGGCCGGCTACGCCTTCGCCAAGTACCGCTTCAAGGGCCGCGACGCGATCTTCGGACTGCTGATGCTCGGCCTGGTGGTGCCCAGCCAGGTCACCCTCGTCCCGCTGTTCAAGCTGATGGCCGACCTGGAGTGGCTCAACACCTACCAGGCCGTGATCCTGCCCAACCTGGCGCTGCCGTTCGGCATCTTCCTGATGCGCCAGTCCATGGGCACCATCCCGGACGAACTGCTCGACTCCGGCCGGATGGACGGCTGCGGCGAACTGCGCCTGTTCCTGCGCGTCGTACTGCCGCCGATGCGGCCCGCGCTCGCCGCGCTCGCCATCTTCCTGTTCCTGTTCCAGTGGAACGACTTCGTCTGGCCGCTGATCGTGCTGCGCGACAGCGCCTCGCTGACCATTCCGGTCGCGCTCGCCTCGCTCAAGGGCGTCGTCGACACCGACTACGGCGCCATCATGACCGGCACCGCCGTCGCCGCGATCCCGATGGCGATCGTCTTCCTCGTCCTCCAGCGCCACTTCGTCTCCGGCCTGCTGGCCGGCGCCGTCAAGGAGTAACCACCGTGACCACCCTGGCCCCCGAGGCCGTCACCACCGCCGAGCTCGCCCCGGCCCGGTACGCCCCGCTGCTCGACACCGTCGAGGTCGCCGTCCTCGCCGACGGCACGGACGCCGAATGGAGCCTGGAGGGCGCCGGCGCCGGTGTGAAGGTCCTGCGGATCGACGCCCCGGGGGTCCCGGTCGAGGTCCGCCTCACCGTCCCGCTCGGCGACGCCGCCGGCTACTGGCACCCCGGCGCCGACTGGCGCCGCACCCTGGTCGCCGACTGGGAGGGCCGCGCCACCGTCAGCCTCGCCGACAGCCTCGCCGCCGGCTGCCTGTACGACTCCACCGGCGCCACCCTGCTCACCTTCGCCACCGCCGACCCGGTGCCCGAGGTCTCGCTGCGCTACGGCGTCTCCGAGGAGAACGACACCCACGTCGTCCACCTCCACCTGCCGCCCGCCGACCAGCCGCACCGCCTGCTGTTCGTCCCGCGGGCCCCGTCCGTCGCCGGCGCCCTGCGCCCGCTGCGCGGCTGGTACGCGGCCCGCACCGACGCCATGCCCGTCCCGGACGCGGCCCGGCTCCCGCTGTGGTGCACCTGGTACGCCTACAACCAGGACGTCGACGCCGTCGAGGTCACCGAACAGGCACGCCTCGCCGCCGTGTTGGGCTTCGGTGCGCTGATCCTGGACGACGGCTGGCAGCGCTACGGCAACGGCCGCGGCTACGCGGGCGTCGGCGACTGGACCCCCGACACCGCCAAGTTCCCGGACTTCGCGGGCCACGTCGAGACCGTCCGCGCCACCGGCCTGCGCTACCTCGCCTGGATCGCCCCGCTGCTGCTCGGCCCGAACGCCGACTGCCACGCCCGCTGGGCCCCGTACGCCACCCGCGCCGCCGGTGTCCCCGGTGCGCACGTGCTCGACCCGCGCCACCCGGAGGTGCGCGCGCACGTCGTCGACACCTGCGTGCGAGTGGTGCGCGAGTACGGCCTGGACGGCCTCAAGGTCGACTTCCTCGACGAGGCCATGGTGTACGCCAACGACGGTGGTGAAGACGTGGGCCGCGCCCTGCTGCAGCTGCTCGCCGACCTGCGAGTCGCCCTGGAGGCCGTCCGCCCCGAGCTGCTGCTGGAGCTGCGCCAGCCCTACGTCGGACCGGCGATGGGCGCGTTCGGCAACATGCTGCGCTCCTTCGACTGTCCGGCCGACTCCACCGCCAACCGGGTCCGCACCCTGGACACCGCGCTGCTCGCCACCGGCGGCGTGGTGCACAGCGACCCGCTGCTGTGGGACGCCGGCGCCCCCGTCGAAGCCGCCGCCCGGCAGCTGATCGGCGCCCTGCACGCCGTCCCGCAGGTCTCCGTCCGGCTCGACACGCTGCCCGCCGAGCACCTCGACGCGCTGCGCTTCTGGCTCGCCGAATGGCGTCGGCTGCGCCCGCAGCTGCTGGAGGGCGCCGTCGAACCCGGCCGCCCCGACGAGCAGTACACCCTGGTGGAGTCGGTCGCCGACGCCGTCCGGGTGGTCGACGTGCACACCGAGCGGGCGGTGCCCGTCCGGCCCGCCGAGCACGCGGAGACGGTGCTGGTCAACGGCAGTACCGCGGACCGGATCGTGCTGGACGTGCAGGGTGTCCAACTGCCGGTGGAGATCACGGTGCACGGCCCCGACGGCCGTATCATCGAGCGGGTCCAGACCACTTTCGCGCCGGGTCTGTGCAGCCTCCGGGTACCGCGGACCGGTCTGGTGAAGATCCGCGGCAACGCGTGACCCGAGCGGTGGAGAGCGCGATGGAACGTCAGGCGAAGGGGAGGACATGAAGATCGGCATCGTCGAGATCGCCGCGCAGGCGGGCGTCAGCGAGGCGACCGTCAGCCGGGTGATCAACCGGCGGCAGGGCGTGGCCAAGAAGACCCGGGACGCCGTCGAGCAGGCCATGGCCGAACTCGGCTACGAGCGCGCGGTGCAGGGCCAGATCGTGGCCGTCGTCACCGAGCACGTCTCCAACCCGTTCTTCGCCGACGTCGCCGAGCGGATCGAGGCCGCGCTCGCCCCGCACGGCCTCAAGACCATCCTGTGCCCCGCCTTCCCCGGCGGGGTGCAGGAACCCGAGTACATCTCGGCGATCGTCGACAAGGGCATCGCCGCGGTGGTCTTCCTCTCCGCCTCCAACACCGTCGAGGGCGCCGACGAGGAGGTGTACGAGCTGCTGCGCTCGCGCCGCATCCCGTACGTCGGCGTCAACGGCGAGTTCGCCGACGGCGTGCCGGTACCGGTGTTCTCCACCGACGACCGGCTCGCCGCCGAGCTCGCCGTCGACCACCTGCACCGGCTCGGCCACCGCGCCATCGGCATGGTCTCCGGTCCGGCCGGCAACCACCCCTCCGACCGGCGGGTCCAGGGCTTCCTGGACGCGATGGCCCGGCGCGGCCTGCCGGACGCGGAGCAGCTGGTGGTCCGCCAGTCCTACACCGTCGAGGGCGGGCAGGCGGCGGCGGGCGTGCTGCTCGGACTGGGCGCGACCGCGATCGTCGCCGCCAGTGACTACATGGCGCTCGGCGTGATCCGCGGCGTGCGGCGGCTGGGGCGCACGGTGCCGGAGCAGGTGTCGGTGGTCGGCTACGACGGCACGATGATCACCGAGTTCACCGACCCGCCGCTGACCACCGTCCGCCAGCCCACCGACCGCCTCGCCCTGGAGGTCGGCCGCAGCGTCCTCGCCCTGGTCGGCGGCCGGGAGACTCCCGTCGGCGAGCTGCTGTTCGACCCCGAGCTGGTGATCCGCTCCACCACCGGCCCCGCCCCGCTCGCCTGACCCGGGCCCACCGCCCGGGGCGCCGTCGACCGACGCCCCGGGCCGGTCCGGCGCGCCTGCGGGAGGAGATCGCCGCAGGTCGGTAACGGTCTTGCGGCGGTGGATGGTTGGGCCTTGCGTGATCTGCCGACCCTGTGCACCGTGTACGTACCGAATCGTTCCCCGACCCGAGAGACCGGTGACCCCCATGCTCCGCAACGGACTCGAGCCCTGGCACATCGTCATCGTCGTGCTCGTCCTCGTCCTGCTCTTCGGCTCCAAGAAGCTTCCCGACATTGGCCCGGGGCCTCGGCAAGTCGATGCGCATCCTCAAGGCCGAGACCAAGGCCCTGCGGGAGGAGGACGAACCCGCCACCCCCGGGGCCGCCCCGGCCCCCGCGCCGCTCGGCGCCCCCGAGACCGTCACCTCCTCGACCACCGAACAGGTGCGCGGCCGCGCCGCCTGAACCGCCCCTTCCCGCCCCCAGGCCCCGTCGTACGCGTACCGGCGGGGCCTCCTGCCGACGTCCTCCGGAGGCCCCGGTGAACCCCCGCACCGCCCGCGCAGCCGAGCCCGCGCAGCCAGGCCCGCCTGCGCCGCGTTCGTCCTGATCGGCGCCCTCCAGGCGCTCTACGGACCGGCCATCCCCGCCCTGCGCCCCGTCTACGGCATCGCACCCGCCATCGCGGGCCCCGCCCTCAGCGCGCACTTCACCGGCGCCATCGCCGGAGTGGTGCTGTACCACCGCCTCGAGAGCCGCGACCGGACCCGAGCCCCGCTGCCCGGCTCGCTGCTGCTCCTCGCCCTCGGTGCTGCCGCCTTCGCCGCCGCCGCCTTCGCCGCCGCCCCCGGCTGGCCACCGCGCTGGCCGGTGGAATCGGCTTCGGCGGCCTCGACCACGGCCTCAACCGCCTGTTCGCCACCGCCTTCGGGCACCGCTCCACCGCGATGCTCAACATCCTCAACGCTCACTTCGGCATCGGCGCCGTCCTCGCCCCGCCCTGGTCACCTTGACCGGCGCGGACCACTACCCCTGGTTGTTCGCCGCCCTCGCCGCCCTCGCCGCCACCTGCCTCCCCCGGACCTGCTGCTGCGCCGCCTGCCCACCCCGAGTTCGGTGCCGAGCCCCGACGCCACCCCGGCCGGGCCGCGCAGCGGACGACTGCTGACTGCCGTGCTCGCCGCCTTTCTCGCCCTGTACGTGCCGCACGTCGCCGTCGAGGCCGACATCGGCGCCTGGAAACCCACCCATCTGGAAGCCGCCCGGGGCGAGGGCGAGGGCGTGGGCGTGGGCGTGGTGGCCGGGGCGGCCGGCGGTGACGATCGCCCGCAGGGTGAGGGACCAGTGGAAGGGGTCCTGCGGGAGCAGCACGGTGGGGGCGAACTGCTGGGCTCGGTCGGCGGTCGCGGTGTCGACCCCGTCCCAGCGGATCGTCCCGCTGTCCGGTTGGTACAGGCCGCACAGCAGCCGGGCCAAGGTGGACTTGCCCGCTCCGTTGTCGCCGACCAGGGCCACGACCTGGCCTGTCTGGATCGTGAGGCTGACCCTGTCCAGCGGCGGCGCGGTGCGTCCGGCGTAGGTGAAGCTGACGTCCTCGACGTGGATCGCGGCGGGGCGTTCGGGCAGGTCGGCGGGGATGGCGAGCCTTTCGACCTCGGTGGTGAGCTTCTGCAGGTCGCCGACGTACAGGGACTTCTCGAAGAGCCGGTTGACGCTGCCGAGCAGGCCGCCGACGTTCGCGGCGCCGGTGCGCACCGCGACGACGGCGGTGCCAGCGGCGGCCAGCGCCGGGTGCCCGGTGGAGACGAGAGCGCCCAGCAGTCGGCCGGACTCCAGCAGGCGGTTGAACTCCGGGTCCTCCAGCGAGGCCATCTCCACCCGCTGGGCCCGCTCCAGCAGGGTGAGGGTCGCGGCGCGCTGGATCCGCGGGCTGAGCCGGTCCGCGCCCCAGGAGGACACCGCCGCCAGGACGGCCCCGGCCCGGCGGCGGCGCTCGCCACCAGCACGGCGGGCAGCACCGCGCGCAGCGTACCGGCCGCACCGCCGGAGGCGAACAGGTGCCCCAGGGCGGCGTTCACGGCGACCAAGGACAGTGCTGCCGCCCCGGCGCGGCCGACCTCGGCGAGCACCACCCCCGCCAGTGCGGCGCGATCGGCCCGCCAGGCGAGTTGCCACGCCAGGCGAAGCATCCCGGGGATCTGCCGGGCCACCGTCCACAAGTCGGCCTGCGCGCCGGCTTCCTCATGGCGGACGAACCCGCCGTCGTAGCGCATCGGACCGCCGAACAGTAACTGCTCGCCCGGGGACGACCCGTCCGCCGCGGTAGCTGGGGGGCGCCTCGTGCCGTAGCCGCTTCATGCCGCCCCTCCCGCCATCGCGGACCGAGCGGGTCCCGCCGCCAGGGGCTGGCGTAGCGTCAGGTAGTGGGTGGCGGGGTCGAAGCCGAGCTTCCGGTACAGCGGCAGGCCCTCGTCGGTGGCGATCAGCTCGACCGAGGAGCAGCCACGGTCCTGGAGCGCGACCACCAGCGCCCGGGTGACGGCTTCACCCAGACCCCGGCGGCGGTGACGCGGATCGGTCACGACGGTGTGGACGCGGCCCCACAGCCCGCCGGGGTAGGCGGGGCCGTCGTAGCCCCGGTAGACGACGCCGATCGCGCACGCCGCCAGCGCGCCGTCCCCGTCGTCGGCGACGTACGCGAGCAGGTGAGGGTCACTGCCGAGGCGGGCCCGCATGTCGGCGAGGAAGGTACGGCGCCAGGCGTCGTCGGCCGGCCGGCCGGTGAGGACGTCGACGCGCAGACGCAGCAGTTCCTCGGCGTCGTGCGGCGTGGCCGGGCGAACGGGGGACGGTGTCATCGGGCGTCTCCTTCAAGCATCGGGGGGATCGGACGGGGTGCGGCGCGGACGGGCCGCCCGGTTCGCCTCCGGACGGCCGGCGCGGACGGACGGGTCAGGACACGGGCAGCTCCCAGGACAGCGCCGCACCGCCGACGACCCGCACCCGGCCGCCGTCGAACTCCACCCCGTACACGGCGGGCCGACCCGCGGCCGTCCACCGCGCGTGCACCGCCTCGGCCTGCGCCCACAGGGCGCGCACGCCCCACTCCAGGGCCGCCAAGCCGTCCGGGGCGACCTCGGCCCGCGATCCGGCGCCGTCGACGAGCACCACCGCCTCCTCGTCGGCGCCCGGCGTCGGCGGCTGGGCGCGCTCACTGGGCGTCCCCCGGGCCGGGTCCGCGAGCGAGGCGGTGTCGGCATGGTCCAGGACTTCGACGGTGCCGCGCTCCAGGGCGCGCAGCGCGGAGGCCAGCCGGACGGCCAGGACACGCGGCAGCTGGCCGAGGGCCGCGTGGGCCTCCAGCAGCTCCCGGACCTCGGTGCTCGCGCCGTGCCCGGCCCGCTGCTCGGCGGGTGGTGCCGGGTGTTCGTCGGTGGTGGACACCGGTCTCCGTTCTCGAAGGCGGACGGGGTGGTGGATGTGCCGACGGTACGGGTCAGGAGCGGACGGGCCGGGCGGTCATGCGGCCGAGGGCGAGGTGGCCGCGCTCCTGCAGGTCCGCTCGGCCCTCGCGCAGGCCGGTTCGGAGGTAGGAGGCGCCGAGGCGCACCGTCAGCAGCAACAGCAGCCGCTCCTCCACCGCGTCGAGCGGGCGCCCGTAGCCGGTGAAGAATGCCTCGTGCAGATCCGGGCGTTCGGGCCACAGCGCCCCCCGCAACCAGACGAACTCCTCGACCACCAGGCCGTAGCGGGCCTGTTCGAAGTCGATCAGGGCATGCCGGCCGGTGGGGGAGTCGATCAGCCAGTTGCGGGTCGCGTAGTCGCCGTGCAGGAACAGCAGCGGCAGCCGGTCGGCCAGGTCGGGGATCTCGGCGGCCGCGGCGCCGACGAGGGCGAGCACGTCGTCCGGCACCCGCCCGGCCAGGGCCTCCCGGCACTCGGCGGCCTCCCGCGCGTACGCGCCCATCGTCTCCTGCACGGCCGCCCGGTCGGAGTCGGTACCGGTGTCCGCGTGGTCGTGCCAGCGCCGCAGCAGCCGCCCGGCGTCCTCGTTCAACTGCAGTTCCACGCCCCGCTCCAACGGCAGGTCGCGCACGACGCGGCCGGGCAGCGCCGTGCTGAGGAGCGCACGCAGCCCGGGATCGCTCGCCAGCAGCCGTGGCACCTGCCGCTCGGGCAGAAAGCGCGCTGTGTAGGCGTAGCCGGTCACCTCGCGGGTGAACGCGTCGTCGTCCGGGCTGACCTTGAGGAACGCGGCGCCACCGTCGGGGCCGCCGACGCGCCACACCCGGGAGGTTGCCCTGGGCCAGGAGCAGTCGACCGCCGTGACCGTGCCAGGCAGGTGAGCGGCGGCCCAGACGAGCAGCTCGGGCGGGGGTGGGGAGGTGGTCATCGGGTCGGGTCTCCGAACAGGACGGGTCGGGTGTGCGGCGGGGCAGGCCGGTATCAGCGGACGACGTAGGCGGGCATGCCGGTGCGCGCCGCGTCCAGGACGGCGAGGGTGAGCTCCGCGCGGCGGGGGTCGGTGTGCACGGCCAGTTCGTCGCGGGTCAGGAGGACGACCTCGGTGTGCTCGGCCGGGGCGAGGCGGATCGCGGCGACCTGCTCGGACGTCAGTGTGCCGCCGTGGAAGGCGAATCCGACCTTGGCTGGCCAGCCGCCCCTGGGCTGTTCGAAGACGGTGGCCAGCAGTGGCAGCCGGTCCGGGTCGGGCGGCAGGAGGATGCCGGTCTCCTCGGCGCACTCGCGCACCGCGGTGTGCAGCGGGCTCGGGCCGGTGAACTCGACGTCGCCGCCCGCCCACTGGAGGCCCTTGGCCGGGTCGGTGGCGCGCAGCAGCAGGACGCGGCCGGCCGGGGCGGTGAGCAGGACGCCGGCGGAGGTGCGTTCGATGCCGTCCGCCCGGGACTGGGCGAGCGGGTCGGGCAGCGGGTGGGTGTCGGTGGTCACGGGGTGCTCCAGGCGAGGGGGGTCGGACCGGCCGGGTCCGGGTCGGTGAAGCCGAGGTCGCGGTAGAGCCGCTCGCCGTCCGGGGATGCGGTGAGGCGGACCTGCCCGCAGCCGGCGTCGGCGAGCCACTGCCGGGCGGCGGCGACCACCTGCCGGGCGTGGCCGCGGCGGCGGTGGGCGGGGTCGGTGGCGACGGAGGCGATCACGCCGATGTACGGCGCCCGGCCCGGCCGGGGCAGGCAGTGGTCGTACTGGGCGACCGCGCACGACACCAGCGCGCCAGCGCCAGCGCCGCCGCCGTCGACGACGAACGCCGCGAACCCGCCGGGCCCGGTGAGGCGCTCGCGGAACCAGGCGGCGCAGGTCTGCTTCCAGCCGGGCGGTGTGGCGATGTCCGCGGCGTGCAGCATCACCAGGCGCAGCCGGGCCAGTTCCTCCGCGTCCGCCGCCACCGCGCGGCGCACCGTGCCGCTGACGAGCCGGGCGCGGGGAGCCGGCGGCCGGCCGGCGGCCCGGGTGGCGGCGTGCTCCTGGAGGAGGTGGCGGGTGGAGTCGCGCAGGTGGAGGCGGTGCAGGTCCTCGGGGCGGAACCAGTGGAGCAGGACGCCCTCGCGCAGGTCCGCTTCGTCGGGGTGGCCGTCCCAGTGGGTGGTGAAGATCTGGATCGGGACGGCCAGTCCGTGGCGGTCGGTGGTCCACTCGACGGTCAGCGGCTCGACCTCGCCGAGGCGGATCCCGGGTGCTTCCTCGGCGAGTTCGCGCCGCAGCGTCGCCTCGATCGTCGCGTCGCCGGGCTCGCGGCCGCCGCCGAGCAGGCTGAACTCGCCCGGCGCCCAGATGCCGGGGAAGTTGTCGCGCAGGTGCAGCAGGTAGCGGCCGCCACCGTTGTGGACCAGCGCGGAGGCGTTCACCGGCTCCGGGACGCCGGTCAGGCCCACCGCCAGGAGCTTGGCGCGCAGTTCGGGGGAGGAGACCTCGGCGAGTGGACGCCACTCGGCCCCGGTGACCTCCGCCTCCTGGAGGCTGATGGGTGGCGGTTCGCCGTCGGCGAGGTAGAGGACGAAGCGGAAGTCGTAGTGCTGGTGCGCGCCTTCGCCCTTGTCCGGGTTCGGGTCGATGTCGTTGACGTCGATGTCCACGGGCGCGTCCAGCAGTTGCGGAGCGAGGCAGAGTGCCCCGGGAGGGATCCCGGCCTCCTCGGCAACCTCGCGGACCGCGGTCGCCAGCAGGCTCTGGTCACCGGCTTCGCCGTGACCGCCCGGGCACAGGACCAGGCCGCTGGCCCGGTGGTGGATGTGCAGGACGCGCAGGTCGCGGTTGAGAACGACGCCGCTGCAGGTGACGTGCGCGGGCAGCGTCGCGCGGCCGGTCGGGTCGGGCGTGGTGGCCAGCAGGTCCAGCAGCGGTCGGAGCCGGGCGCGTTCGTCGGGGTGGTGCTGGAGGTAGGCGAGGGTGGTGGCGGTGATCTCCGCGGAGGTGGCAGGCAATCAGGGCTCCGTATCCGGTGTCACGGGATGGTCCGGCCGCACGGGACGGAACGTCAAGTCCCGGTATTTCAAGGCATGTTGGGTGATCGATGAGAGGGGTCGGGGAGTCGATGTTGGGGGATCGGGCGGGCGCCGTTCAAGTGGGTCGCCTCCGGGCGCGCCTGGGTCGAACGGGGCGTTTTCGAGCACTTGGGCGGCGCTGTCCACCGCGGCGTCCAGGGGCTTGCGGGCGCGCTCGGGGAGGCTTCTACTGCCCAGTGCGCAGGCGGCGAGAGCCTGTTCGAGAGCGCCCGCTCGATCTTCGTCCAGGGTGCTGCGGACGGCGGGGTGGGCGAGGAGGTCGCGCAGGGCGTAGCCATCGCCGGATTCACCCGTTCGTATGACGGCGGACCGGACGAGGTGGCAGGCGGCCGGGGTGGCGGGTTCGGTGGCGTCGAGGACGGTGAGGGCGAGGCGGGTGGTGAACACGGCGAGTCCGTCGCCGGGTTCGAGGGCGGTCCACAGGTCGGCGGCGTGTTCGGCGGCGTGCCGGTCGGCGGGGCGGCACAGGGCGGTGAGAGCGGCGGTGACGGCGTTCTCCCAGGGGGCGCCGGGTTCGGTATCGCGCAGGAGGGCGAGGGCGGTGGGGTGGTCGCCGGTGGTGGCGGCGGCGAGGACGGCGGTCTGGCGGCCGTCGAGGATGCGCCGTCCGATGCCGCGGTGCTCCTCGATATGGCGCAGGGCGTCCTGCCAGCGTCCTGCGGCGGTCAAGGCGCGGGTGCCATCGGCGATGACGACCCGCCACAGCCACGCCCGCACTTCGGCACGCTGCTCGTCGGTCTCCGTCAGTGCGGCGGGAACGGTGATGCCGTCCAGGGTGGTCTCGGTAGCAGTGGTGACGGCGCGGTAGAGGTCGAGGAGGAGTTGGTGGCCGTGCTGGTGGCGGCCGACGCGCAGGTGGAGACGGGCGAGGTTGACGATCGGCTCGAGTGCGCGGATGGTGCTCGCCGCGGTCAGAGGGCCGCGGGTGAGGTAGAGCGCGGCGTGGCGGTGGCACAGGGCGCGGGCGTCGTCGGGCAGGTCGAGGTCGGAGGCGAGGAGGGCGGTCTGGTTGAGGACGGTGGAGGCGAGGCCCGCGTCGGCCCGCCGGGCGGCCGTGTCGGCCAGCTCGGTGAGCCGGCCGACACGGGCGTTCAGGGGCAGGCACGCGGGCCGGATCCTGGGGACCAGCGGGAAGCGCTGGGCGGTGGGTCCGCTCGGGTGCACGGCGGCTACTCCCAGGTGATCGTGATCGGGTGGTGCGGGCGCTCCAGGACGAAGCGCCCGGCGGCCGGGTCGGCGGCGGGCGGGGTGTCGGGCAGGGCGATGCGCGGGGTGCGGTCGCGGAAGCCGGTGTCCCAGGTGCGGATCTGCTCGGAGACGAGGTCGGCGAGCGCGGCGTCGTCGGGGCCGTGACCGATCACCCCGGTCTCGTAGGTCTTGCGGCCCTCCGCGGTGGGTTCGCCCGGGCGCAGGGTGAGGTAGGCCAGGGAGCTGCCCTGGACGGTGGCCATGGCACCCCAGCCGAACATCGGGGCGGCGGTGCCGTTCTCGCGGGCGGCGGCGCTGACGGCCATCCTCAGCAGGGAGTTGGGCAAGCTCAGGGCGAGGAAGAGGTCCTGGTACTCGTAGGTGGTGCCGGCGGGGATCGTCACGCCCGTCCAGGTCTCGTAGCGCGGGGTGTCCAGGATGCCGGAGAGCACGGCAGCGTTGGCGTCCTGGTCCTTGTGGACCTGGAGGGTGACGGTGCCGTCCCCGGTGAGGTCGACGGTGCGGCGGGCGTCGTCCATGCTGCCGCGCAGCGGCATGAAGACGGCGAGCTGGTCGTCGACCGACACCCAGCCGTTGGCGGCGCGCTCGAAGGCGACGGTCCGGCTGGCGGTGCCGCGCAGGCGCAGTGGCACCACGATCCGGCCGGTCGGCTTGACCTGCTGCAGCCAGGCGGTGGGCATCTCGCTGGTGCTGACGGTGGCGATGATCCGGTCGAAGGGCGCCTTGCCCGGGTGGCCGAGGGCTCCGTCCCCGAGCAGCGCTTCGACGTTGGCGGCTCCGGCGTCGGCGAGGTGCTTGCTGGCGCCGTCGACCAGGTCCTCGTCGACGTCGACCGTGAACACGCGGCCCTCGCGGCCGACGATGTGCCCGAGGTAGGCGGCGTTGACGCCGGTGCCCGCGCCGGCTTCGAAGATGCGCTCGCCGGGCCGGGCGGCGAGCTGTTCGAGCATCAGGGCGACGATGCCGGGCTGCGAGGCGGCGCTGATCTGCGCGCCGGAGCCGTCCGTCTTGGTGTAGGTCGGGTTGTCGGCGTAGGCGGCCTCCAGGGGGAAGCCGGGCAGGAAGTGCTCGCGGGCCACGGTCCGGAAGGCATCTTCCACCGGGGTGGTGCGGATCGCCTGCTGGTCGAGCAGGCGATCGGTGAGGGCATCGCGCAGCTGATCGGCGGTCGCTGCGGAGGAGCCAGTTTCATCGCTCAGAGTAGTCATTTGGGTGACCTTAGTGGTTGTGCGGATGGTGGTGGCCGAGGGCGCGAGGCCCTCGTCGGACTGGAAGACGGCGCCCAACGCCCTTGTGGCGAGGGCTGCCTGGTGGTCGGTGGGAAGCCCGGCGCGGTTGGCGTGAAAGAGGAGGAGGTGGGCGAGGACGGCGCGCGGCCCGCGGGACAGGCGGCCCTCGCGGGCGAGGCGGGCAAGGTCCTGTCCGGCCTGCTCGAAGGCGTCGACCCAGGCGGCATGGCCGACGAGCGGCGCGTCGTGGCGAGTGAGGGCGCGGGTGTCCAGGCGCATCAGGCGCCCGGCTGCGGCCGCCTGGCGCGCGGCCTGTTTCGGCTCGGCGGGCACGGGAGCATCACGGAGGGCGGCGAACTTGCCCCACACGTCGCCCTGTTCGTACCAGTCCAGGCCGGCGGAGCGGAACATCGCGGAGACCAGGACGGTGATGGTTTCCGCCCGGCCGAGGGCGGGCAGTTCGGGCTTCGCGGCGCGGGTGAGCAGGTGTCGGCTGTCGGCGTGGAAGAGGCGGTGTGCCACTTCCATGCCCTCGGGGCCGCCGAACGCGGCGGTCTCCGGCTCGTAGGCCACGGTGGCCCAGCCCGTGAGGAGCCCTGTCGCGGTGAGGTTGTCCAGGAGCCCGGTGACGACGGGGACGGAGGCCGCGGCGCGGTAGCGCAGCCGCAGCCCGGCCTTGCGCATGTACCACCATCCCTCCAGGTCGCCGGAGTTCTGGGCGAAGGCGAGGACGGGGGCGAGGTGGTGGGCGGCGGTCTGCTCGACGGTGGCGGGGTCGGCGAAGGCGAGGTTGTGCTGGATCCACTGGGCGGTCATCGGTCGTCCTCGGTCAGGAAATCAGGAGATCAGGAGGCAGGCGTCCCAGCCGGTGGCGGTGGGGGTGCCGGTGGCGGGTGCGAGCAGGGCGAGCGCGGTACCGGCGGCCCCTTCCAGCAAGGCGGGGCCCGCCTCGTCGAGCAGGCGCCGGGCCTGCCGGTCGGGGTCGGCGTGCGGCGGGTGGGCCGTGTCGAGCAGGAGCGCAGTGGCGGCCCGCAGCCGGGCGGCGCCCGGCGGGTCGGCGTCGGCAGCCGCACGGTGGGCGATGTGGGCGAGTCCGGCGAAGCCGTGGCAGGCGGACAGATCCGTGGTCGCCGCCAGGGCCGCGGTGTCGGTCAGCGCGGCGGCGAGCGCCTCCTCGGCCGCGCGGCACAGCAGCGGGTCCCCGAGGGCGAGGGCGGCCAACTGCTGGGCACGGGCGACACCGGCGGTGCCGTAGCACCAACTCGGGCGCTGCGCCGACGGTTTGCGTCCAGCGCCGGCGTAGTCGCGGGTGGTCCAGTAGGGCCAGGTGTGGCCGCTGCGCTGGCACTCCAGTCGGGTCAGCACAGTACCGATTGCTTCCCGCTGCCCGTTTACTTCGACGCCGCGGAGCAGGGTGAGGGACAACAGGGCCAGCGGGCCGGTGATGCCGTGGGCGAGGCCGTTGTTGCCGTGTCCGCGGGGGAAGCGCGGGTCGGGTCTGCCCGAAGGCCCGCTGGTGGTCCACCAGCCCGGCAGGAGGTGGCCGTCGTACTTGACGTCCTCGGTGAGGTTCACCAGGCAGGAGAGCACCTCCCGCAAGGCCCGGCCGTCGGGTTCGCGGCGCAGCAGGAGGGAGCCGAGGCCGGCCAGGCCGCGGATGGTGTCGAACTCGGCGAGCGCCGGGAGGTCGCCACGGGACAGGCGGGTACGGGCCTGTGCGCAGCGCCGCAGCGCGTCGTCGGCGACCGCCTGATCGAGGTGGGCGAGGGCGCTTCGGTAGGCGCCGGGGCGGGTGCGAGCGGCGCAGTGGAGGGCATGGGCGAGCGCGGGGGCGCCGTAGTAGAGGTAGCTGTCCGGGCCGCTGGTGACGGGGCCGTTGGCCGCGATGGACAGCCACTGCGCGGCGCTCTCCCAGCGGCCGCGTCCGGTGGCGGCGCGTTCGACGTGCAGCAGGGCGATGCCGGGGGCGCCGTGGGCGAGGGACTGGCGCCAGGAGGGGTGCGCCGTCCAAGCGGCGGGGAGGTCGGCCGGGTCGGTGAGCAGGTCGGCGATCCGGTCGGACAGCTGCAGGGCGGGGTGCGGGGCGTTCACCGGTCACCGTCCCTGGACAGGCGGGCGAGGGCGGTGGCGCGGGCCAGGTGGAGGACGAGCGCTTCGTCGTCGAAGTCGATGCGGTGGGTGCGGACGTAGGAGCAGTGCAGCAGCGACCCAAGAACGTCGTCCGTCCGGACGCCGTGGGTGTGCGGGCCGGGGAAGTGGCGGCGGTAGACGCGAAGGGCCCGGTCCCGGTCCGTCCAGGCGTCGACGACTGCGGCACCGCCGGGCTCGGCTCGCAGGGCGGCGAAGCCGTCGGCGGGATCAGCCAGGCGCACTGCTTCGGTGAACACCGGCCGAGGGACGGAAGTCGGCGCCTGGGCCGGGACGTTGGCGGTCAGCCAGCGCAGCCCGGCAGCGGCGGAGCCGGTGAACCCGGTGACGATGGCGACGGCGTGCGCGGCGAGTAGCGCGTACCGACCGGGCCGCGTAGGGGTGGAGAGGTGGGCGAGGACGGCGGCGGAGTCGGTGCGGAACACCTCCTCGGCGGCGTCCCACGCCGCGCCGTCGCCCCAACGGCCCTTCTCCCGATAGGAAGTGGGGTACACGACCTCGGACAGCAGCCCAGCCTCGTGGAGTTCACCGGCCCAGGTGCTGACGGCGGCCGCGGTCGGGCCGAACGCGGCCGGGTCGGGCAGGGCGATGCGCAGGCGCAGCTGGGGACGCGGGTCGCGGAAGCGGACGAACCACCACTTCGGACGTCCGAGTCGCTCCAGCAGCACCGGCAGGTGCCGGACCAGGACGGTGTTCTGGCGCTCCACGTCCCCGTACAGGGCGGCGAGCAGCACGCGGGAGGTGCCGGGGGCGTCGCCGTGGCCGCGCCGCAGTCGACGGGCGCTGGTCGGTCGGGGCAGGGCCGGCCACAGGACAGAACGGCTGGTGGCGGTGACGGGGAAGACGACCTCGTGGGCCCGGCCACCCGCCCAGCCGAGGTCGGCCGGCTCCGGGGCCTCCGCCAGAACGGCGTGCGGTGCGGCGCGCAGGTGTTCGCGCAGCAGGACGCGGTGGGACGGGTGGTGCAGGTCCAGCGGCAGGCCCTGACTGTCGGCGGCGAGCGTCACGTAGCGGGGTACGCGGTGGCGGTCGGCCCAGGCGGTGAACGCCTGGTCCCACTGCTGGTGCGGCGCGTTGGCGGGCGGGAGTCCGGTGGCGATGAGGCGCCAGGTGGCGGGGGACAGGACGATCCGGCCGCACCGCAGTCGGGGGAGGAACGGCAGGGCGGCGAGGGCACCCCAAGAGAAGCGGGTGGTCTGCGCGCTGTGGGCGCGGGAGAGTTCGGTGATCAGCCGGGCCAGCGGCGGGGTGTGGATGCGCAGGTTCAGCGCGTGGGTGGCGGCGGTCTCGATCCGTACGCCCCGCTCGGGGGCGGCCAGGTACATGCGGCGCCCGTCGCAGCCCACCGCGAGGTCCTCGGGGCCCAGGACGCCCTCGACGCGTGCGCGGTGCTCGCCGAGGCTGATCACCAACTGCCCGGTGGCCAGGCTATGGGCGACGTGCCTGGTCGCCGGATCCAGCGGCGGGAAGGAGAGCTGCGCGCTGACGGTGTCCTCGTCCGTGGTCGGGAGCGCCGCCAGCACCTGGAGGAAAGCATCCCGGTGGACGGGGGCGAGCAGGTGCAGGAACCGGCCGACGGACACGCCCGCCGCCCGCGAGACGGAGGTGACCTCCAACCGGTACTCGCCCCGGTCGAGGGCGTCCGCGCTCCGGGCGTGCAGCCGGGCGAGGACCTCCAGGTGCGGCGGGAACCGGGTCTCGCCCTCGGGCGTGCCGAGGACGTCGAGCGCCCGTTCGTCCAGCACCACCTCCCGGTCGCCCGCCAGCGCCGCGCGCTGTGCGAGGACGGCGAGCGCCTCGTCACGGGCGTCGAACCGCGGCCGTTCGGCCGGCCGGGCACCCGGATAGCCGTCCGGCCAGCCGATACCGCTGTCGGCCACCACGTCCAGCAGCGGCACCAGCGTGCCGCGCCCGTAACGTTCGTAGAAGCGCTGATGATATGCGCGCCAGGCTGCCGCACCCTTCGGGAGCGGACTCAGGCGGGCGAGCAGGCCCGCGGCCCGGGCCGCGTCCTCGGCCACGTTCGTCGGTAGGGCGAGGTCAGCGTCCAGCCGCAGGTCCACCGCTCCTGCCGCGCCGGTGACTTCGGGCACCGGACCGACACCAGCCTGCCCCAGGGCCCGCAGCAGGTGGGCGCGCGGATCGGGTTCCGTTGCCGGGGCGCGCAGCGAACTGACCAGGGCTCCCTGGACGACCAGCTCGCGGAGCAGGCCGGTGACCTGGTCGGCGGACGCGGTCGGGAACTCGGCGGCTGTCTTGTCCGCCAGATCACCGAAGCACACCGGCTGGCGGGCAGCGGCCAGCGCGAGGGCCACCGGCCCGGTGCGGCGCAGCGTACTCTCGGCCGGTACGGCGCGGCCGTCGGGACGGGGCAGGTTGCGGTGCGGGACGACGAGGCGGTCTCCGCGGACCTGGACGGTGTTGTTCGCCACCACCTCCAGTCGGGCCAGCACCTGCGGGTACCGCTCCAGTCGGTCGACCTCCTCGGCGAGCCGGGCTGCGGGCACCCGGGTGCTCCTGCGGTCGCCGGTGCCCCAGTCGGCCCGGGCCGCGCCGCCGACGGCTGCGGCTTGCACACCGGCGAACAGCCCGAACGGCGTCGGACGTCCCTGGGCCCGCAGGACGTAGCGGGCGGTGGACAGCGCAGCGCGCCGCACTCGGTCGGCCGCAGGTCGCTCGGCGGCCAGCAGCTCCGCGACGCTCCGGGCCAGTGCCGGACTGGCCAGTTCGACGGCCTCGGCCAACCGCCCGTCCGCCCACACCTCGCGCAGCCAGCGCTCCTGCTCGTCGCTCGAACTTGTGCTTTTCGCGGTGAGGTCCGGCAGGGTGTGCGCCGGCAGATCGGTCCGGGCGACCGCACGCACGAGGGCCACGGCGGCTGCGCGGTAGGGCGCGGAGAGGGACACGGCGACCTCGATTCGTCGGTGGGGGGTGTGTGGGGTGGTGCCGTCCGTGCACCGAGGGAGTCCCCGGCACACGGACGGCTTGGTGAGTCAGTGCAGGCCGGTGGTGCAGGCGCCGCAGGTGGCACCGCAGCCGTCGTCGGTGAGGACCTGCAGGCTGGCCGCGTCGGTGGTCTCGACGACGGTGACGTCCAGGTCGAAGTCGCCGCCGGTCGTTGCCGGGGCCTGCACGGTGATGCTCTGAGCCATCGGGCTCCTCCTTCGGATCTCCCTTGCGGGACCTGGCGTCGACGCGCAAGGTGCACGCCGCATCACCAGGAGCTTGTGGACGGGGCCGCTCGGCCCCGGGGCAGGTCAGGCCGCGAAGGGCGGTGCGGCGAAGCCCGGTTCGAGCTCCAGCCACCCCGCCGCGGCACCCAGGGCCCGCAGCATCAGCCGCTCGCCCGTGAAGGCGCTGCGGCCGTGCAGGACCCGGTGGTTGTCGACGAGCAGGGCCTGCCCGGGGCGCAGCCGGACGGTGATGGCGTTGCGCTGCAGGGCCTCACGCAACGCGGGCAGGTGCGGCACGACGTCGGGCGAGAACCGGGCGAGGGCGTCCTCGCGGAACCTGACGTGCCAGCGGCCGTCGGCGAGCGGCGCCAAGACCGGGTTGAACCGGCCGTCGGCACCACCGAAGTACGCCGCTCGGGGCGCTCTCAGGGCATCGAGAGCCGCAGACTCCAGCCGCAGGACGTCCCCTAGTACCCGCCATCCGTCGACCAGCACGCTGCTTCCGCCGGCCGTCCCTTCCCGCTGGCAAGCCAGCAGGAGCAGCCGGGGCGGGTCCTGCGCCTGGGTGCAGTCCGTATGCGGGGCCAAGGCGCCCCTGCCGAGCCCCGCGAAGGTCGACCGCCCCGCGATCGAGGCCCCCAGGTCGCGCAGTGCGGTCAGACCGTCGGGACCGCTGTCGCGGTGCCGCACCACCGGGTCCATCAGCAGTTCGGCGGCCACCCGGACCTCCCCCCTCCCATGGAGACCGTCCAGCAGCACCACGCCGTGCTCGCGCAGCCGCTCGGCCACAACACGCGGTACGTGCTCGTTACCGAGATCCGGCAGGGTGAACGGGACGGCGTTGTCCGTCGCAGTGTTCGATGACATGAGGATCCCCCTGAGCGGACAGGCGAGATGGGTGACGACAACTGTCACCGCCTGTGCGCTGTACGTAAAGTGACAAACTGTCACGTCGTGATCATGGGCTTTCCGGGTTTCCCACCCGGGTCGAGCTGTTAGCGTCGAAGCGCCCCTGCCCGACCGACCAGCACGGAAGAAGGCATGACCGCCCCTCCCCAGCAGCCGTACGTGCCCGCCCGGTTCCCGATCTCCGTCAAGGGCGTCGTCGTCGACGGCAGCGGCCGCGTGCTGCTGCTGAAGAACGAGCGCGAGGAGTGGGAACTGCCCGGCGGCAAGCTCGAAGGCACCGAGACCCCCGTCGAGCGCGTCGAGACCGAGATCCACGAGGAGTGCGGCCTGCGCGCCACCGCCGACCAGCTCCTGGACGTGTGGATGTACGAGCCGCTGCCCGGCCGGCAGGTCTTCATCGTCACCTACGGCTGTACCCTCACCGCCGACGACCGCGACCGCGCACCGGTCGTCAGCCACGAGCACAAGGAAGCCGGACGCTTCCAGCGCGACGAGATCGACGCCCTCACCATGCCCCAGGGCTACAAGGACTCCATCGCCCGCTGGTACCAGCACCTCGACCGGGTGTAGCCGATGCCCCCGCCGCCTGTTGCCCCGGCCGCCGACGGAATCCGCTGGCACTGGACGACACCCAGGGCCCAGAGCGCCCTGCGCCGCCGCGACCTGCCGGAGATCCTCCAGCTCTACTGCGAGATCAACAACCTGACCCAGCAGGACCTCGCCGACCTGCTCGGCTACTCCCGCAGCTACATCTCCCGCATCCAGACCGGATCGCGCACCATCACCGACACCCGCTCCCTGCTCGCCCTCGCCGAGCGCCTCGGCCTGCCGCCGCACTGCCTCGGCGTCACCGACGAAGCCGACGGAGACCACCGCCTCGTGATCCACCTCGCCGAGAGCGTCCTGCGCCTGGCCGAGATCGCCCGCCAGTCCGGCCAGGCCACCACCGCAGTGGCCGAACTCTGGCCCCTGGTTGCCCGTCTGGAAGCCCGCGTCGCCGACGGCCACACCGACCTCGACCTCCTGCGCCTGCTTGCCCAGGCCCGTACCAGCCTCGGCGTCGCCCTCGGCCACGTCCTGCCCGAGGAACGCCTCGCCGCCGCGGCCCGCTGGACCGGCAAGGGACTCGCCGTCGCCCGCCGCCTCGACGACCCGGCACTCCACGCCCACGCCCTGCGCCACCACGGCAACGAACTGCGCAAGTCCGGCCTGCACACCCGCGCCCTCGACCGCCTCCACCAAGCCCGCGACCTCGCCCCCACACCCGCCGCCCGCGCCGAAGCCGTCGTCCTGCTGGCCCGCGCTGCCGGAACAGCCGGCCGGGCGGACGTCTTCGACGATGCCGTCGATGAAGGCCGGCGCCTCCTCGACCAGACCGCCCCGACCCCGCTCTTCTCCGCCTTCACCTTCCACGAGGTCCACCTGCGCGGACTGCTCGGCACCGCCCGCGTCCACGACGCCGCCCACCTGCTCGACCACGCCCCCAACCCGGGCCTCAATGCCAGCACCCAGTGGCGGATCATCTCCGCCATTACCGCAGGCCAGGTTCTGCTGCGCCGCGGCGACCAGGCGGGCGCACGGGAACAGCTCCAGGCGGCCGTCGACGGTGCCTCCGCCCACCGGCTGCCGCACCAACTCCAGCGGATCCTGCGCGCCAGCACCGCCCTTCCCGACGTCCGGGACAGCGCCGAAGCCTCCCTGCAGCACCTGCGGACCGCCATAGCGGCATGACGGAATACCTCGGGGCCGATCCAGCCTCCGGCGGTGCTCAGCCTGGCGCTCGCATCGGACTGGCCGAGCGGGCGTCAGTGGCGGACGGCGTTCACCTAGCGGCCCAGCACTTCCTGCAGGGCGTCGAGGTCTCAGGTGGTCGTGGTGGGGAGATGGTCGGACAGGGCCCGGGTGGTGGGGGTGTTGACGGTCTCGGCCGCGAGGATGGCGGGCAGCAGTTCGGCCATGTGTAGGCGCGGTCGACAGGGCTGAGGCCGGCAGGCGGGCAGTCCTTGGCGGACACGTGCTGGCGGTCCTTGTCCGGGCCGTGGAGGTTGGTGGGCAGGGCGTCGTCGTCCTCAGTGAGGCCCGCGCGATCCCGGCGAGCAGGACCAGGGCGTCATCGGCTCGACCTTCGCGTACCAGCAGAGCCACGGCCCTGCCCTGCGGTGCCAGCGCTTGCCGTGCCGCTTCGGCGCTCAGCGGTCGGTGCGCGGCGCGCAGCTGGGTGTGCTCCGCGCACAGCTTGATGGCCTCCGGCAGGCGGCCGAGGCCGGCCAGCAGCACGGGGGCGAAGCCGAGGACGACTTCGGCGGCGATCACGGCGCCCTTCTTGGAGGCGCGGTGGGTGCGGGTGAGCAGGGAGGTAACCCGTCGGTTCAGCGGCCGTGCCTCCTGCACGGTCCGCGGGGCCAGGGGGAGGTGGGCGAGCACGGCGGCCACCGGCGCGCCGGGGGTGAACGGTGCGCTCACGATGCGGCCTCCGAGAGAACCAGTTCCCGCTCGGCGGTGGGCTGTTCGGCGCCTTGGAGCATGAGGAGGGCACCGAGGAGTGCTTCGTGGCTCATGCCCTGCGGGTAGTTGCCCTGGTGGCGCAGGGTGTCGGGGTCGCACTCCTCGGGCAGCAGGCCCAGGTCGTTGCGGACGCTCAGCAGTGCCTCGATGCTCGCGCGGGCCCCCGCGGTGTCGCCGGTGGTGGCGCGAGCGGAGGCGAGCCATCCTGTGCAGGGGAGGAAGACGCCCTCCCGGCCGGGCAGGCCGTCGATGTTCACCCCGTTCTCGTGGGTGGGGTAGCGCTCGACGAGGCCGAAGGGGCCTGCGCCGAGTTCGCGGGCGACGGCTTCGACGGTGCCGACGGCGAGCGGGTCGTCGGGGGCCAGGAGGCCGGTGGTGACGGCGTGCAGGACGGAGGCGTCCAGATCGGTGCCGCCGCAGACCTGGGTGAGGGTGCCCTGCTGCGGGTCGGTGCCGGCCTCCCGCACCGTGATCCGCACGTACGCCGCCAGGACCTCCAAGCGCTGGGCGGTTGGCAGGTGGGCGCCGTAGCGGCGCAGCAGCTTCACCGCGCGGTCCAGAGCGGTCCAGCACCAGATCCGGGAGGAGGTGTAGTGCTGCGGCTTGCCGCGGCTCTCCCATATCCCGCAGTCGAGCAGGTGCCACGTCCGCTCGACCTGGAGGGCGAGCCGGAGCGCGTACTCGACCACGTCGGGGCCGCCGGGCAGGCCGTGCAGCTCCATCTGCCACAAGGTGTCGAGGAGTTCGCCGGGGACGTCGAGCTGGAGCTGGCCGTCGGCGCCGTTGCCAATACGGACGGGGCGGGCCACGCCGAGGTGGCCGGGCAGGTGGTCCAGGGTCCGCTCGGTGGTGTCGGTAGAGCCGTTGAGTCGGTAGAGCGGGTGCAGGGAGGCGGGGGCGGTGCGGGTGAGGATCCACTCGCGCCAGGCCAGGGCCTCCTCGACGAACCCGTACCCGAGGAAGGCGCGGACGTACCAGGCGGTGTCGCGCGGCCAGAAGAACCGGTAGTCCCAGGTACGCCAGTCCGTCTCCTCGTCCGGCACGGTGGTGCCGGGCAGAGCACGCAGGAGGCGTTCGGGCAGGCTGGTGGTGGGGGCGGCGACGAACGCCCCGGTGGAGAGGTCCTGCAGGGCCTTGAGGGTGACAAGGGAGCGCAGCGCGGCATCCCGGTAGGGGCCGGTGTAGGTGCAGGTCCTTGCCCAGTTCTTCCACCAGGCCAGGGTGGCGGCCAGTTCACGGCCGGTCGGCATCTCCGGCACTGGGTCGCCGGCGGCGCACCAGGTCAGGGCGAACACCTGCTGCTGGCCGGAGTGGAGGATCTGCTCGGCATAGTGGCGGCCGTAGAGGTTGAAGTGGAAGGGGCCGTCGAGCCAGTAGGTGTCGGCGCCGTCGGCGAACTGGATGCGCGGGATGCCGTAGGCGACGGGGCGGGGGAGGGGGGTGTTGGCGCCGTAGCCGGGCCGCACCGCGATCTCGGAGGCGACGGTGACGGTACCCTCGGTGCACGCGGCGATCCGTATCAGCTGCGCGGGCGCGTAGCCGGTGGCGTCGGGCGCGACCAGGAAGTCGGTGATGGTGAGCGTGCCGCTGGCGGTGTGCCAGGTCTGCTCCAGCACCGTGCTGTTGCCCACGTAGCGCCGCTGGTCGGCGGTCGGCGGCGCGGTGTCGAGCGCGGCGGGTCCGATGCGCCAGAAGCCGTGGCGCTGGGGGGTGTTGCTGAGCAGGGCGGTGAACACGGAGGGCGAGTCGAAGCCGGGCAGGCACATCCAGTCGATCGCGCCGTCGGACGTGCTCAGGGCGGCGGTGCGGCAGTTGCCGAGGAGGGCGTGGTCCTCGATGCGGGCCGGGGACGCGGTGGTGCGGGTGGGCATGAAAGGTCCTGACTTGGGCGGGAGTTGGTGTCGGTGATTCGGTCAGCGCCAGCAGACGGAACGGTTGGTCAGGGGGTGGCGTCGAGGAGGGCGAGCAGGCGCTCGGCGACGGCGGGCGCCCGGTGGGTGCCGATGACCAGGACCACGTCGCCGTCCTTCGCGTGGCCGGCGACGATCTCCTCGGCGCTCGGTGAGCTCGGGCCGGTGCGGACGGTGTGCACCCGCTCGGCGGGCAGGCTCTTGCGGGCCGCCGCCGCTACCGCCTCCAGCGGGTCCTCGACGTCGAGGACGGGCAGCCCTGCGGCCACCGGCAGCAGCACGGCGCGGTGGCCGTGGCTCAGCGCGGCGCCCAAGGAGTGGGCCTGGGCGAGGGTGCGGGTGTAGCCGTCCGGCTCCAGCACCGCGATCACCTTCCCCCGGCCGGCGATCTCACGGGCGGCCTGCAGGTCGCGGGCGACCTCGGAGACGTGGCGGGCCCGCGAGCGCACCACGGTAATGCCGCGCCGGGTGCCCAGGCGCTGCATCGACCCCTCGACGCCGCCGAAGCGCGCCAGGCGCTGGGCGACGGCGTCGGGGTCCTCGCCCAGGACGAGGGCGGTGGCCACCGCGCAAGTCGCCGTCACTGCGTGGTGCAGACCGGTCGCGGGCACCACCGAACGGAACTTGGTCTTCCCGTAGCGCAGTTCCGCCCAGTAGCCGCCGCCGTCGACCCTCTCCAGCTCCATGATCCGCACGCCGCAGCGGGAGGAGTACCCGACGGTGACCACCTCCGGGCCCGGCCGGTCGGCCAGCCGTTCGCGCAAGAACGTGAGCGGCTTGTTCCACCACGCGATGTCCGGGACGACGACGGTGCTCGCGGTGCGGGCCTGGTGCTCGGCCATCGCCAGCGCCGCGGGCAGGTCCTCGTGGTGCGGCGCGTTGGGGTCGATGGCGGTGATCAGCATCGCGGCGGGAGCCGGAGTGGGACGGGCCAGGGCACCGGGGGGAAGGTAGGCCGGGGAGGCGGGGACGGTCTCGTGGGTGGCGGTGTCGGGCGAGAGGTCGACGACCAGGCGGGCCGCGCCATGATGACCGGCCGGAGCGTCGGGGGCAGGGGTGTTGAGGATCCAGCCGGTGCGGCCGTCGTCGAGGAGGTGGGTGAGCGCGGCCGAGGCCGTTGCGGTGCTGTGGCTGCCCCACACCGCTGCCAGCCCGCTGCCGCCGCCGAACCCGGCGCAGGCCAGCGCGAGGGCGTGGGTGCGGGCGAGCACCGGGACGCGGTGCGAGAGGGCCGCATCCAGTTCGGGGTGCGATCGGGCGACGGCCCGCGACCACACCATCGCGCTCAACTCGCCGACCTCGGCCTCCGCCAGCTGGCCCTGCACGTTCACCCCGGCGGCCCGGAGCCGGCCCGCGACGTGCCCACCCACCTCGTCGAGGTGGGCACTGCCGCTCACCCGCGCGCTGCGCCCGGCCAGGTGCAGGGCCAGGCCCTCCATACCCGCTTCGGTGATGCCGACCAGGTGCACCGCCGACAGGACAGCGGGAAGGCCGGCGGGGCCGGGCTCCGTGCCGACGGCGGCGGTAGGCGTTGCGGTGGTGGCCATGCTGCTCTCCAACGTGCTGAACATGCCGAACAGGGGAAGGGAGGGTGGGTCCGGCCCGGCCGGGCCGTCGGGGAGGTGCGCGGCCGGGCCGGTGCTCAGGACTGGGCGAAGCCGCGGGCGATCTCGGCCGGGCTCACCAGCGGGGCGTGATGGTCCAGTTCGAGGCGGGCGAGAGCGGCCAGGTGCGCGACTACCTGCACGCCGAACTGTTCGGCCACCGCCGGGTCCGTCTCGAACTCCCGCACCGCCGAGGCGAGATCGCGCGGCAGACGCCACGCCTTCGCGTCCTGGTAGGAGTCGCCGCGGGCGGGCTCGGGCGGTACCAGGCCGCCCGCGATGCCGTGCCGGATACCGGCGAGGGCCGCGGCCACCGCGAGGTACGGATTGGCGTCCGCGCCCGGCACCCGCACCTCCACGCGCCGGCCGCTGCCGTGGCCGACCACCCGCACCGCGCAGGAGCGGTTGTCCCACCCCCACGTCGCCCGCCTCGGCGCGAAGCCGTGGTCGCGGGCCAGGCGCCGGTAGGAGTTGACCGTCGGCGCCCACAACGGCCCGGTCACCGGCAGCACGTCCAGCAGCCCCGCGACCGCCTGCCGGCCCGTCTCGGACAGCAGGTCCTCACCGCCGCCGGGGGCGAACACCGCCTCGTCGCCGTGCAGTCGGTGCAGCGACAGGTGCAGGTGCAGGCCCGAGCCGGTGCCGGTGACCGGGGCCGCCATGAACAGCGCGGACATCCCGTGCCGCTCGGCCACCGCCTTCGCCGCCATCTTGAGCAGCAGGTGCTGCTCGCACGCCCGCGCCACCGGCCCGTGGGGGAAGGTGACCTCCACCTGGCCCGGCGCGCCCTCCAGCTTCAGCGCCTCCACCGGCAGACCCGCCTCCGCGAGCACCCGCCGCAGCTCCCGCAGGAAGGCGGCGACGTTCCCCGGCAGGTCGAGCGCGTAGTCCAGGTGGCCGACCGTAGTCGGCCGCGGGCGCCATCCCGAGCGCTCGGCGTCCCGCTCACTGCCCTCGACCAGCACGAACTCCGTCTCCAGCCCGACCATCGGAGTCAGGCCCGTCCCGAGGAGTCCGGCCGCCTGCTGGGCGAGGACGCCCGCTGGGGACAGGGGGTGCGGACGGCCGTCCTGCAGCGGCGTCGCCCACACCAGGGCGGTGCCCGGCAGCCACGGCAGGAGCCGCGCCCGCTCCACGTGCCAGTCCAGTTCGATGTCGCCGAACCCGGACTCCCACGACCACGTCCCGCGCTCGGCGGGCGTCATGCCCAGGTCCGTGCCCAGCAGGTAGCCGCACACCTCGCTGGAGACCGGCTCCCGCTCCAGGCGCGCCCGTAGGGTGCCGGCGTCGAACAGCTTGCCCTTCATCCGGCCCTGTACGTCCGCCACCGCGACCATCACCGAGTCGACGCCGCCACCGTCGATCAGGTCCACCAGCGGGCCCTCGGACCCCGGCGTGTTCACAGGACCTTCTCGGACAGCTCGACCAGCTCGGCCGACTGCTGCACGGGCGGCGCGTAGTCGTACCGGCCCCGCCGCCGCCACCACAGCGCCGCCAAAGCCAGCGCCGCAACGGCCGCGACGGGCGCGTAGTTGAACGTGGATACGTTCACCGGGTAGGACTGCGGCAGGCACACCAGCACCGTCACCAGCGCCACCCAGCCCACCGCGACCCAGCCGACCAGACGCCCCCGGCGGCCCAGGTTCCACGGGCCGGGCCGGAACAGGCTTCCCTTGCGCAGCCGCAGGTAGACCGGCAGCGCGTACGACGGTGTCATGCCCACGATATTGATGGCGGTCACGGCCCCGTAGGCGACCGGCGACCACAGCGACGGCAGCGCCAGGACGAACGCCGCAACCACCGACAACCACACCCCCGCCACCGGCGTACCGGTGCGCTCCGAGACCCGGCTCCACACCTCGGATCCGGGCAGCCCCTTGTCCCGCGCGAACGCGAACACCATCCGGGAGCTGGCCGCGGTCTCCGCGTTGCCGCAGAACAGCTGCGCCACGATCACCACCAGCAGCAGCGCCTTCGCCCCGGCCGGGCCGAGCGCGTCGAGGAAGATCTGCGCAGGCGGCACGCCCGTCGGGGAGTTGAGGACGGCGTCGTAGTCGCCGATGGCGAGCAGCATGCCGGCGAGCAGTACCGCGCCCGCGATCCAGGACACCCAGATCGAGCGGACGATCCCCCTCGGCGCCGCGATGGACGCCTTCGTGGTCTCTTCCGACATGTGCGCGCTCGCGTCGTACCCGGAGAAGGTGTACTGCGCCAGCAGCAGGCCGAGCGCGCTGACGTAGACCGGGTTGCTCCAGCCGGTGTTGTTGACGAATTGCGTCATCAGCCAGCCGGTGCTGCGGTGGTGGTCCGGCACCACGGCCAGTGCCCCGACGATCAGCGCGACACCGCCGAGATGCCACCAGACCGAGACGGAGTTGAGCACCGACACCAGCCGCACGCCCCGCAGGTTCAGCCCCGCGTGCAGCAGCAGGATCACCGCGAAGATGCCCAACAGGCCCAGCGCCGTCGGCTCGTAGCCGAACTGCATGTTCAGCAGCGCGCCGACGAAACTGGCGGCGCCGTAGTCGATGCCGCAGATCCCGCCGATCAAGCCGAGGAGGTTCAGCCAGCCGACCAGGAACCCCCAGCGGGGGCCGCCAAGGGCGTGCGCCATGTAGAACAGCGCGCCGCTGGTGGGGTAGGCGGAGGTGACCTCGGCCAGCGCGGCGCCGACGAACAGCACCATCGCTCCGACGCCAATCCAGCCCCAGAACATCACCGTCGGACCGCCGGCGTTCAGGCCGAACGCGAACATCGTCATGCAGCCGGACAGGATGCTGATCACGGAGAAGGAGCTGGCGAAGTTGCCGAACTCGCCCATCCGTCTCGACAGCTTGGGCTCGTAGCCGAGCCGCCGCAGGTGCTCCTCGTCGCTCTGGAGCGACGGCGCGGCATGGGCAGGAGACATGGTGAGACAACCTCCGTACGGAGAGAAGAAGAGGACGAAAGGGAGAACAGGAAGTGGGTCAGGCGAACGCCGTCGCGCGGCCCGCAAACGCCTGCTGCCGGGCGGTCAGCAACAGTTCCTCGCCCTGCGCGGGCGAGTCCGCGACGTGGGACCAGGGCACCCGAGACGCGAACTGCCCGAGGGCCTTGAACACCTCAACAGCCGCGCCCATCTGCGCCGATGCCCACAGGGCGTGCGCGAGGTGGCTGAGGTCCGCCACCGGCCACGCCCCGGGCTCCGCCGCCGACCAGTTCTCGTAGGCGCGCTGGGTGTGGGAGACGTGCGGCTCCCGCCGCCACTGCCCGCGCGTCACCGCGTCCCGGACCGACGTGCTCCGGTACTGGTCGACGGCCGCGTACAGGGGAAGAGCCACCAGCGGCGAACCGGACGGTGCCCCCGTCGCCACGGTGTGCACGAAGTCGAGAGCCGCAGCACGGCTGCGCTGCCGCCAGTACCGGTACACCCGGTGGTGCGCTTCCCGGCTCCCGGGGGCGCGGCGCAGCGCACCGTCGAGCAGTTCCCACGGGCCGGGCGGCAGCATCGGGTCGCCCGACCGCACCCGGTGCTCGGGCCGGTGCTGGCCGTGGTCCAGCTCGGCCAGGGCGAGCAGGCACATCCACGGAACCGGATCGGAAGGATCCTCCGCGGCTGCAGCCCAGCACGCCTCCCGGGCCTCCCGCTCCAACTGCCCGGCCTGCCTCTTCGCTTCCTTGGCGGCGAGCAGAGCGTGCTCGACCAGCACCCGCAGCCGGAGGATGCGGAGCCCCGTGGCCGTCGGGTTCTCACGGGCCCAGGCGGCGAGCACCGTCGATCGCGCGGCGGCCAGGGCCAGCACCTGTGTCCGGGATGCCCACGAGTTCGACGGCCGTTCCGTCCTCGCCAACAGCCGCTCCGTCGACAACCACCGTCCGGCCAGCAGGTCGTCCACCGCCGTGCGGAGCGGTTCGTCGAACCCGGCGGGGTGGTACAGCAGTCGAGAAGCGAGCACGGTAATCGCCTCCAATAGTTCATGTCCATGACATAGATGAGATCGGTTCGATTCGCGGAGGCCGACACCCGCGGCCGGAACTGGTGGACGCACATCCGCCCCTGCCTGCCGCTGACTTGCCCGGAACCGGGTGCGAGTACAGAGAATCAGCCGCGAACTGGGCTTGAACAGGTCAGACTTGGGGACATCCGTGGGACACCTCTGGGACATCGCACCGTTGAGCTGCGGTTCTTCGGGAGTGAGTTTGGGAGTTCGCCGATGAATGACCCCTCGCCGCTGGCGGCGCGACGCAGGATGATCGGCTACGCCCAGCAGGACGCCGCCAGGGAAGCTGGGGTCGACCGCCGGACCTGGGGGCGCTGGGAGCGGGGCGAAGCCACCCCCTACGCCCACCAACTGCCCCGTCTCGCAGCCGTCCTGAAGATCAGCGTCGAGGAACTCGACGTCCTCCTCAACCGGGCACTCGGCAGCGACCGGCTTCCTGGTCCGACGCCTGCGGCACCTTCGCTGGACGACCTCGACACCGCGGTCGCCGACTGGGCCGGGCTGTCACCGAGCACCGAACCCGTACGGGCCTTGTGGGTCACGGAACAGGACCTGGCGATGGCCGGTCAGGCGCTCGCCACGTTCCGGCAGCTCGACCACACCTACGGCGCCCGGCAGAATGCCGGGCAGGTCGCCGACTACATCGAGCGACAGCTCCACGAGCTCCAGCAGCGTCCGGCGGCGAGTCCCGAGATCGCGAGTCGGAGAGCGCTGCTGACGGCCGAGTTCTGCGAGCTGGCGGGCTACCAGGCCGTCGACAACGGCGAGCCTGAGAAGGCCCAGAGGTACTACCGGCGTGCCCTGCACCTGGCCTCGGCGACCGGAGACCGGCCCTACGGGGCCTACCTGACAGCGGTCAACCTGGGCCACCTGGCACTGCACTGCGGGCAGCCCGAGACGGCATTGCGTTGGGCCTCGGCGGCCAGGACCGCGGCGGGTACCGCCGCGAGCCCGTTCACCAGGGCCGCGATCGCGGCGGTGGTCGCCCGGGCCAATGCACGCCTCCAACGGGAGCACGAGGCAACCAAGTTGATCCTGGAGGCCGAGAAGCTGCTCGACCGTGGCGATGCGGACGAACCCGACTGGATCCGCTACTTCACCCACCCGTATCTCGCAGACGAGGTGGCCCACTGCCTCCACGACCTGGGCAGACCACCGGCCGCACGCAGCCAGCTGGTGGACGCCCTGCACGGGGTGGGTCCGGACCGGGTGCGGCGGCGCGCGATCGACGCGGCCCTGCTCGCCACCACCTGGCTCGCCTCGGGCGACCTCGACCAGGCGTGTGCGGCGGGCACCGAGGCCGTCGAGTACGCCGCGCGTACCGGGTCGGGCCGCTGCGTCACCCGCGTCACCGACGTACTGGACGCGCTCCGGCCGCACGCCGACCACCCCACGGTGCGCGAACTCCTGGAGTTCACCGAAGCGGTCCTTCCCGCTGCGCTCACCGGGTGAGGGCGGGCACCACCGTTCGGTAGAAACGGAGTTCGGCGGCCAGCGCGGAGGCCCGGTGCCGGGGATCGGACAGGTAGTGGTCGCCACCGTCCAGCAGCAGCGTCTCACCAGCACCGCGTGCGGCGAGGGCGGCGCCGAACTCCATGGCGTCCTCGGCGGAGGTGATGGTGTCGTCCGAACCGTGGATCACGAGCACCGGGCACCGCACCCGCTCCGGGTGAACCGCACCGGCGGGGCCCCGCAGGGCAGCGGCGTGCGGCTGCTGCCACGCCGGAACGGATTGCTCCCACCGCTCCGGGGCGATGATCGCCGACACGGCGGTCGCGGCGACGAACGGGCCGGGGCGGCAGGCGGATTGGAGCGCCGTGTACCCGCCGGCGCTCGCTCCGCTGATGAAGACCGCATCGGCCCGGGCCGTTCCCTTCGTGACGAGCTGCTCGGCGACGGCCGCGCAGTCGTCCACGTCCAACTCTCCCCAGTGGCCGTTCAGCTGTTCTCGGAACGCCCTGCCGCGGCCGGTGCTCCCGCGGTAGAGGGGTTCCGCGACCGCGAAGCCGTGGCTGACGAAGTACTGCACCGACCAGTCCAGCCGGAGGGGCACCCCGTCGGTGGGACCCGGGTGCGCGTGGACCAGCGTCGGCACCGGCCCTGCGGCGTGGGGAAGGTGGAGCAGGTAGCGCACCTCGACCCCGGCCACCAGGACGGACTCCACCGAGGGCAGGCACATGGGCCTGGGGTCCGGCGTCGGCACCGGGGGAGACGCCGGGAAAGGGACGGCATCGGAACCGTCGCCAAGGTCGCACGTCCAGAGCGCCGGAGCGCTCGTCGGCGTGGACCCGATGACGACCACGCTGCTGTCCAGGACAGCCAGGTACGGCTTCACCGAGCTGAGGTCGGCCCCGATGCGCCGTCGTCGGCCGTCACCGCCCACTACGAGCAGCTCGCTGCTGATGCCGTCCGTGACCGTCAGGACGGTCTCGCCGGAAGGCAGCAGCGCGTAGGACCGGTAGCCGCCCTCCCACGGAGCCGGCGCGCAGTCGGCGTCGAGGGGAGCTACGGCTTCGACCTCGCCGGTGTCGGCGAGGCAGTAGAGGTTCCACCACCCCGTACGGTCCGATAGGAAGTGCAGCTGACCGTCCGGCCCCCACGTCGGCTGCACCACGGATTCGGTGGGCCCGCCCGCGACCGGGAACGGGAGGTGCCTAGCACCTGTCTGCGTGATCATCAGCCGAGTGCCGTCCCACGGCATCCGATTGCGGTCCCACTCCAGGAAGGCCAGCCGGTCGCCCGCCGCGCGTGGATGCCCCAGGAAGCCGGAAGAGCCGACGACTACCTCCACCCGGCCGTCCTCTGCGACGGCGACGATCTCGTCCTGCTCGGCGTTGCCACGGACTGCGAGCAGCCGCCCGTCCGGCCCCGGCGTCAGGTCACCGTACGCCCAACCGTCGCCCTCCAGCAGCACGGTGGGATCGTCACCGAGTGGTTGGAGGAGGAGCGAGTCGCCCGGGCCGAGAAACCAGACCGTTCCCTCGGCGACGGCGAAGCTGCCGCCTCCGTAGGCGTGGAGCGAGCCGCCCACGGCCAGGCCGGGCGGCGTGACCGGGGTTGCAGGACCGGCTGGTGAAGACCGGACGAGCCGTTTCGTGCCACCGTGATCCGGATCGGACTCCAGCCACCAGAGGAAACCGCCGGCTGCCACCAGCTCATCGCGGGCAACCGTGGCCCTAGCCGCGGCTTCGGGCAGTATCCCGCCATCCTCGATCATGCCGTCCTGGTCCTCTCGGGCCACCGTCCCTGGCAGCTCGTAGGCTACCCGGAAGGCGGCCCCAGTCGGTCAAGGCCACGGCTCTGTGGTCGAGGTCGCACACGTTGTTGGCGCCGAGCTGGCTCGGCGGCTCAGCGCAGCAGCACGAAGACCAGAGCAGCGACGCCGCCGAGGGCGGTGCCGGCCAGGATCTGCGCGAGAGTGTGGGCTTTGAGGACCGTGCGGGACCAGCCGATCGCCGCGGCACCCAGCGCGGTGAGCAGCATCCACGGGCCGAGGGCGAGCACCAGGATCATGACGGTGCCGCCCGCGACGCTGTTGTGGACAGAGATCTGCCAGCCGACGGTGACCAGGAGGGTGGAGACCAGTCCGACGAGCATCGCGACGACGAGTGCGGACACGTCGGCGGGGGCGTTGAGGGCGTAGAGCAGGGTGATGCCGGTGACGACCGAGACCAGGCTGAGGGCCATCGGCAGGATGCGCTGGCGGCGAACGCGGATGTGCTTGTCGGTGAGGCCGCCGCGCTTCACGCCGAGCAGGACGATGCCGATCGGGATGATGCCGCAGAAGAGTGCGGCCAGCAGTCCCCAGCCGAGGCCGGACCAGGAGTGGGTGCTGTGCCAGCCGATCAGCAGCAGGAGTGCGACGACGAGGTTGGCCGGGGCGAGGACGTCCGTGATGATCCGTGCGGCCTTCTGGCGGGGCGTGCTGTCGGCGAAGGCGGGCGGGGTGGGCGGTTGGAACGTCACGGGGTGGCTCCGGCGGGGGCGGTCAGGCGCGCGAGGTGGGCGCGGGCGAAGGTGGCGGCGAGGTCGGAGAAGTAGACGTCCGACAGGGTGAGGAGGAGGTCGGCCTCGGTGTCGAGGTCGGCCCCGGAGCGTACGGGTGCTTCGAGGTGCCCGTTCCGGGCGTGCCCGGTGACCTGGGCCTCGCGGGCGGCCCGCAGCCAGCACGCTTCGGCCGCGGTGGTGGCTGCGAGGCCGGCGAGCCCGGCCTCCTCCACGTGGTCGGCCGCACGCAGCCGCATCGGGACGGTGGCGGCGCCGTTCAGGAC